>NZ_JBTRWP010000004.1:0-91492 GCF_054609335.1 Acidiferrobacter sp.
CTCGCATGAGTTTTTATGACCCAGCGACGTTATATAACAAGGCCCGGCTTTTGTCCAGCCCCCGAAGCCCGTTGATTATCGGGAGGGGCTCGTATTGAGAACTATTACCACATTTAGAATTGCTGGGGCCGCGCGGCACGGTGGGAAGCCCCTACCTACCCCTTGGCAGGGAAACCGGCCGAGGTTGCTCGGAAACCACGCCTTGGTCATGTGCCATCAGCCGGTCTAAACGCGCGAACGTGTGGCCCGGATGGCTGGCGCTATGCCGTGGCCAACGCCCCGGCCGGACTCTTGGCGTTACTTCGATGCGGCGGTGCTGGAGCCCTGGGCGAACTGCGCCGGGATATACCCCGAGGCGCTCGCCGCTGATGGACGTGATCCGCGATCTGGCCATGGAAATGAAGGGGTATGAGTCGGAGATGGGTTTCACGCCGGCTTCGCGCTCACGGGTGCAAGTCGCGCAGGACGCACGGCGCACCGAAGATCCCTGGGCGGACATCGCCGGCTAATCAAGGCCGCGTGCCGGCCAGGCGCAGCATCAGGGTCGTCGGATGGGCGGGGGATGCCTGGAAGCCGTAGTGCTCGTAGAACTGCCGGGCGCGGTCGTTCAGGGCATGCACGAGCAAAGCAGGCACGCCAGCATTCTGCGACACGGCGACGGCGCGGGTGACCGCATCCCGGAGCAGTGCCGCACCGAGCTTCTTGCCCTGGGCCCGCGTGTCGACCGCCAGGCGCGCAAGCACCATCACCGGCACCGGATCGGGCATGTTGTGCCGGATCGCACGGGTTGCGGACTGGTGAGCAACAGCCCCGGCTGCCATGGCGTAATAGCCCAGCACGGTGTGCTCGGCGTCCGCCACCACGAAGGTCCGGGTGGCTCCGCTCACCTGATTGGCGAAGGCGCGGCGCTTGAGCCAGTCGTCGAGAACGATCTCCTCGCGGGAGAAGGTGTCGAGCTTGTGATGCTGCGAGAGCGGCTCCGGCGGGTGCAGATTCATGCACCGGTCTGCCACGGCGCCTTGACCGCCATCAGGCGGTCAAGCCCGGGATTGGGCGCTGGCGGCGCATCCAGCAGGGCCGTGAACTCGCGGAACTTGGCCTCATCGAGGCTGAAGAAGACCTGATCGAGCAGCACCGCCTGCGCCTTGTCACAGGCAGCCTCGAGCATGAAGTCGGAGCGGTTCTTGCCGAGCAGCTGCGCGGCCTGGTCGATCAGGTCACGCTGTTCGGGCAGCGCCCGGAGGTTGATGGCGGCGTCACGCATGAGTCGCTCCCGATAGATACACAACAGATACAAGAACCAAAGCCCGAATGTGTAGCTGTTGTCAATGCAAACCTTGCTTGGAAAGCTGTGGTGGCCGGGGAGATTCCCGCCCGCCGCTGGGCGAAGCTCGCCCCTTCAAAAAGGGTGAGCGCCACCACCGCTCCGGTTAACGCCCCGCTGTAGTACCCCGCCATGAGCGCCCCAACCTCGGCAACACTCGCGGTCGCCCCCCACGCCAGTGGCACAAACCACAGCGCCCCAAACCCGACCGCAAGCCGTTCCCAAACGAGCCACCCCAAGAGCGCGCCGACCGTGCCCCATGCTGCAAGGCAGGTCGCCGATTTAACGCCCTAGGCCAGCCTCAGTCAGAAACCGGCTGGGGCTTCCGCAATCGCCGGCATAGGACAGGACAAGCATTGTCTCCGCGCGAGTCATGCCTACGTAACAGAGCCGCCGCTCCTCGTCGACCGTACCATCCAAGTGGGGAAGCACCCCCTCTTCGACGGCGATCATCCAGACATGCGGAAACTCGAGCCCCTTGGCAGCATGCAGGGTGGACAACACCACAGCGCCCTCTTCAGGCTCACGACGTCGACCTTGACCCACGACCATCAAGCGTGCGGCCAGAGACCCTGACATCTTCTCCAGCGCCTGCAACGCCCAGGCACTGGGCTCGCCGCGCCCGCACTGGCGACACGCTCGCCAAGGTGCCTCTGGTGCCCGATAGGATAGAAACGATATTTGCCGCGGATGTTGCAGTCCACAGCCACAGCGATATTTCTGCGGTTTAGATCCACGCCCTTGACGGTGGCTATGGCGTCCATCACATCCGCCATCAACGTTTTTTCGACGGACACCAGCAAATACCAGGTTTTGGTTCCGGGGTCCTGCCAGGGTTTCGCCGCACCCGGCGTGACGCCATGTTCCAGCGTTTTCTCCAGCCAGCCCAGAACTTGTTCCATCCTTCATATCGGCATCGAATGCGTCCGCCCAAAGCCCCCGCGCTGACCGTTTGCTCCTTGCCCAGAGACCAATCCCGGCGATGGTTCAAGTTTACGGTCATGGCGGCAAATGTCGGAGCCTTGTCCAGACCCTCTCGGCGCTTGCATTCGCCACTTCCCCTTGTATACTACTCATATATTCTATTGTGTATTTGACTTGTACAATGTGAAGAGAACAAATACTGTCCCGATACCGCCGCGCTGCGCTTACGATGGCTTCGGGGGACGCATGGCTATCGCTTTGCCCGATGGGCACGGAGGTCCCACCGGGAGGCCGCCAGGTCGTGGTTTAGGGTAAGCCCCAAGGCGGCACGGAAAAATCGAGGCCCTTCGTAACAATGGGCGAGTCCAGGCCACGACGCATACATGGACACCCGCGCTCGATGGACTATTGTTGACGTGCTGACACCGCGGGACAGGGCGCCCCGATGAGACGTAAGCGGGCCACCCCCTTTAAGCGTGCGTTGGCCTGCGGTATGCGCTTGGATATCCAAGCCGTCGTCGCGCGCACAAATAGTTCGACGGTGTGCCTTCGCTTCGTGGGTGTGAAGCGTAGGCGCCAGGCGACGCGACATCGCGGCGGGGAGATACCGGATGGGGGGTGTCGGTATGACGGTCATTTCACGGTCCCCAAGAGCCGCCGTCGGCGCTCCCTTATGAGGGCGTGGTCGCGCGTTTCCGACCCGAGGTGCGCGCCGGGCGCCTACAAACAGGAGTACCGTCATGAAAAAAACGATCATCGTGGCCGGCAACGGGTTCGCGTCGCTCTTTTTCATCATGTATTTACTCGACAGTCCTATTTTCCCGTTCGTGGCAGCCCTCTTTCGGAGACTGTATTCCCGCTATGACATCATCCTCATTGGCAACGGGACTTTTGTTTATTTTCCCGCGATCCCCGAGTTTTTGACGAAGAAGCGAAACAAGAAAGGCATCACAGTCGACATTCGTCCGTTTTTATGGCGGAGAAACATTCGCTTCATAGAAGGCCAGGTTATGGAGCTGCGGGATGGCGGTCGCACAGTGGTCACGGATCACGGCACCTACCGCAACGATGTGCTTTTTCTGGGGATCGGGCCCACGTTCCGCAAGGAGGATATTCCGGGAACAGCCGAGCACACTTACTCGCCCTGCCATGGGCCAGATGACATGGATCGCTTTATAGCCAAGCTCGATGCCTTGGACAGCGGAATCATTTATGTCGGCTTTACGATCAACAAGAAGGATGGTTTCGTCGCCGGCCGCACGGGTCCCATGTATGAATGTGCATGTCTTTTGGATTCCGCGTTAAGGACGAGGGGCGTCCGCGATCGTTTCGAGATCCATTTCTTCTCGCCCAACCGCAGTCCGGGGGACAAGGGCCCGCTCACTGACCGGCTCGTGGAGCGTGGAATCCTATGCGATGATGGCTATTCGCCGGACAAGTTCGTGGAAGGCGGGATGATCGATCATGACGGGGCATTCCGTAAGGCGGACCTCGTCCTTTACTCGGCAGCGATGACAGGGCCGCCGCTTATACAGCGGTCGCACTGCTTGCCCATGTCAGTCGGCGGCCATATCGATGTGGATCGATACGGGCAGGTCAAGGGCTTGCGCGATGTCTATGCCGCCGGGGATTGCGCCGCTCATGAGGCGCCGCCCCCTTGGGTGCCTCATCAGGCGCACATGGCTCAGCTGCGGGCACAGGCCGCCGCCCGCAATGTGAGGGCCGCGTTAGCCGGACAGGGTGCGTGCCACACGTATCGGCACGAGATCTCATGCATCCTGGATATGGAAAACGACGGCATGTGGATGCATATCTCGGAGGATGGGAAGCCACCCTTCCGAGGCATCTTCCCGAAACGATCGCGGCAGCTGATCCGAGTCAAAATGCTGTTCGAACGGATCTTTCTCTTTTACCTTCGACATCTCTAGAGAAGCCCTGAACAACTCGTATTTCCGACACACCGTGCACTACGACGGCGCTGCGGTAAGGGAGATGAGGACGCAGGCTGCGTCTGGCCGGGCGCCGATCCAGCCTTTTTGGGTGTTTCCGGGATCTTTCATGCGAGATCCGACCGTTGAAGTGACCGCTACCCGAACGGTGGCTGGGTTCATAAGGTTTTGCGCCAAACGTGCGTCATCGGGTCGTCCAGACCATGCCAGGGTCGGCCGTATGCCTGGGGGCTAGCCGTAGGGCTGGTGGTCGCCGCCGCCCATGTCCAGGGGGCCACGGCCCTACCCGCTCTGCGCCATGGCCGGGAGGCTTTAAGTCCGAGGGACTTTGGCCAATCCCGGTCCGACCGATGTCTTTTAGCAACCCGCCCCAAGGCCTCAGGAACCGCTGCCCTCGGTATAAGGCGGCTGTGCACGAGGTCGAGGCGGCCGGTCCGCGCGTGGGATCCGGATCCGCAGGCGCATCGCGCAAGGCCTTCTGTGCCATCAACGGAGTGCCCCCTCAAGGCCTGCGACCGGGGTTTCGAGAACACCCACCGCTATGTGCCCGGCGCCTTGGCCGCCCTGTCCTTTGTGCACACACGTCTGCTGTGAGCCGTGGGTATAAGTCTCTCCAGCCTGCGGGCTTCCGGCCCGAACGGCTCCCGAACGGCGAGACTTAGCCCAACCAGGGCGCAAAATGGTGCGTCTGCGCTTCCCCGTCCCGTTGCAGTCCGGATTCGGGACCCTGCGATTATCGAAATCATGGGGTAGTTCCGGCATTCCTTATTTCTCGGAAATCCGTCTGGCTTTTCCAGAGACCCGGGCAATCAAAAAATCATAGACGGGTATGGGCAATCGCCGTAGCATCCAGGCGACTACAGCCATCTGCCAGGGCAGCACCAACCATGGCCGGCCGCGGTCTATGGCGCGCCGCATCTTCATCGCCGCCACGCTGACGGGCATGAGCCAGGGCATGGGGTAGTGATTGTCTGCGGTCATAGGCGTGTCGATATATCCTGGTGCGATGCAACAGACGCGGATCTGACCTTTGCGTAGTTCCAGTCGCAGACTCTCCAAATAGGCAATCAAACCCGCCTTGGAGGCGGAGTAGGCCGCTACCCCGGGCAGACCGCGCAGACCGGCGACACTGGCGATTCCTGCGACCCGACCCCCGGGACCTAGATAGGGCAGGAAGGCGCTTACGGTATTTTCGACTCCGATGAGATTGATCTCGACAATGTCCGCGAACACATCTCGATCCGTTGGTTCCGAACTCGATGTACCGCGACCGATACCGGCATTGGCGATAACGATCCCGATCTCGCCAAAAGCCCCATGGCAGCGGGCGGCTAAGGCATCCAGAGCCGGGGCATCACGGACGTCCGCCACCCCGACCATGACCTTGGCACCGCGATCGCGCAGGAGGGCCGCCGTAGACTCCAAGGCCGCGGGCTGCCGGCCAATGAGCAGCAGCGCTCGCCCCGGCTCCCCATAGGCCAGGGCCAAAGCGCGGCCGATACCACTCCCGGCACCAGTGATGACGACCGTTTTGGTGTTAGAGAAGTTGACCATCTTTTGCCTCAGCTCTCCCGAAAACTCTACCTATCCGCGCCGCAGTGCTCCGCCTGTAACCGCATCGCGGTTCGGGGGTGGTGACCGGCCATGCGGTCTACAATGTGCGGCTGGTCATGAGCGGCGCTAATCTGTAAGGCCCGCTAGGTGCCGACGAGCACCGTCCGCTCGCGGGCACGCGGGATCGCCGTGTACAACACGGGCGCGCTCAATAGCAGGCAATGGCCCGTGGTGACCGGCGCGATCACCGCGGGGTATTCGGCTCCTTTAGCCTTGTGCGCCGTGATGGCATAGGCCAGCACGAGGTCGTCCAGGCCCGCGCGCAAGCGTCGTCTCGCGGTCGTCCCAGGCTATGGTGACCGCCTCCTCGCCCTCGACGGTCCCGATGCGCGCGATGGTGCCGATGTCGTCGTTGCTGATGTCGTGCTGGTAGTTGTTGCGGGTCTGCATGCCGCCGTCCACGATGTGAGCGCAGCAGCCGGTGTCGGGTAAATCCCCATAGATGCACCCCGCGGTTTCGATACTACGGCAATGCTGGTCTCGCACCCTGGAGACGGCTCACAAGTCCCGGCCCCAGATCCCGGCCGAAACGGACGCACAGACCGGATGCGGCGAACGCGGTCGCATGGTTGTAGCCCATACCACCAAAACCCTGAACGAGACGCCCCGGCCGGCCAGTGGTATCGCCAGACCCCGTTACCATGGCCAGCACGTCGAGGTAGACGGCCCCGAACACACCGATAAGCGGCGGCTTAAAATGGGTCCGGCTAGCGCATTCCAAAAGATACAATCTAACACAACTGCACTCTTGACGTCTGGTCTTGGGGTATGGGACTGTCCGCTGTGGACGGCTATCGGTCGGGTGTCCCTACCCTCTTTGGGCAGCCCGCTGTGCGCGTGAGATGGAATCCGCACAAAGGGTAGTGGTCGATAATGAGTCTCAACCCGTTTGCGCGGGAATCCCCGCCGTCATCGTGGGCCGTATGGCCCATGAGGGCAGGGAGGGATAGCGCCGCCGCGTAGCGGCGATAATTCACAACTGGTGAAACGAGAGTTTATCATTGTGAACAGGAAGGAATGACCAACCACATAGGATCTTACCTGCAAACTGAATCTGCTGCTCAGCAAAGAGCAGGCAGATACTGTTCGTCGCACGGCATTGGCGTACCGTCACGCCCTGAACCACGTCTCGGCCATCGCCTTTGCCAACGGCAAGATGTCGCACGGCATGAAGCGGCAGACGCTGGTGTACCAGGAATTGCGGGAACGCTTCGGTCTGCCGTCCCAGATGGCCTGCCATGCACCGCGGCAGGTGGCGGCAGCCTACAAGACTTTGTGGGAACGGGCCAAAGCCAACACTGCCCATACAGCGCGCGGTTGGACGAAGCGGCGCTACAAGGGACTCGACAAGGCCCCGCACTTCACCGCCCTGACCGTGACCTTGAACCATCGCCGGGATTGGGCGTTGGGCAAGGAGCATACGGTCAGTGTGGGGACTTTGGAGGGGCGCATCCGGTGCCGGTACGAAGGATGGAACCAACACCTGGGCTGGTTGGAGCAAACACGGGACCATGGCATCACGCTGGGTGCCGCCAAGCTCTGGCAAGATCCGGGAACCCAGGCATGGTACCTGCTGGTGTCCATCGAAAAAGCGTTGGCTCAGAACCCGATGGACACCATCACCACCGTCAAGGGCGTGGATCTGAACCGCCGGAACATCGCGGTGGAATCCAGCACCCGCGGCCCATGTCGTTTTTATCAGGGCGGGCACCAGAGGCATTGGGCCGAACGGGGGGCCGCCAGTACACGCAGTGCGCTGCAAGCACAGGGCACTCGCGGGGCCAAAGCGGTTTTGAGGAAACTCGCCCTGCGAGAAAGACGGCTGAATGCGGATACGGCGCACGGCGTCAGCAAGGCCATTGCGGCGGAGCCACACGCGATGGTGGGCATGGAGTGGCTGAAGGAGATCCGGGAACGGACCGAACGTCGCCACTTGCAGACGGCTTCGGGGAAACGGCGCAAGGCCAACCGCACAGTCAGTAGTTGGGGTTTTGCGGATGTGCAGGCCAAAACCGCGTACAAACCCGGCTGTCGGGTGGTGTACCGGTCTGGGTGGATGCGGACTATACCAGCCAGGGGTGTCCCCTTTGTGGACACACCGGGCGGGAGAATCGGCCCAATCAGGGCTTGCTGTTTGTGTGCACGCATTGCGGCCATACCCTCCATGCCGATTTGGTGGCTGCCAGAAACATCCGTATGCGAACGCTCCTCATCCGGCAAGACTGGATAAGGACGGGGCGATTGTCAGCCGCCCCTGAAGCATCAGGCGATGAAGCCAAAGCCGCACGCCTGCAAAGGTATGCGGAACTGCGGTGGAGCCTGGATGCAAGCTCCGTCCTCATTGCAGGCCGTATGGCCTGTTAGGGCGGAGTGGTTGACGAGCATGCATATGGAGGTCTGCGTATGAAGCGTCGCGTCGCCGCTCTTGTGGTTCTGGTCTGTGCACTATGGGGCTTGGTGTGGCAGCCTGCGCAGGCCTACGTCGGCATATCGGTCAATGTGGGCGCCCCGGGTTTTGCATTCTCGTTTGGTGAAAACTTGAATGTCTTCTATGCGCCCCGCTACAGCGCCTATGTGTATGCGGACAACGGTCTTTACTATCGCTGGGTCGATGACGGCTGGGTCTATTCGCGGGTGATCGTCGGCCCATGGTGGCCATTCGCGCCCACGGTATTCCTACCGCCTTTGCTCGCTTATGGTCCGCCGCCTCCGGTCGTGGCGTATCGCCCCTACTTCGTGTGGTGGCGCATGCGAGTCGCGCCCTGGTATGCGCAGGCCCACCCTGTCTGGTGGGCACGGCATCACCCGTTTCTTGCGCGATATGCACTGTGGCGGACACGCGTCATCCCCTTCTATCGGGCTCATCCGGGCATCCTCTGGCGTCGGCCTGTCGGCCGCATGATCTTTACGCATCGTTTTGTACGACGTCGGATGTGGCGCTACACGCTCCATCATCCCGCATTCGCGGCACGTCATCCCTTGCTACGGCAGCGGGCCATGCGATATGCCCGGTTTCATCGCGGCTTCATCCGTCGCAGGCCACTCATGCCGCCCCGTTACCGGCGCTTCCGCCGGTGAGGTTTCCATGGGCGGGGGCGTGGCGTTCGCCGACACGAGTTTGTGAGCCGCTCAAAGCGGCTAGAGGGGGTCGCTCACGCGGCCCCGGTTCTTGGGGCGACCTGACGGTGGCAATCCACGCCACAGGTTCATTGGGTCCAAACGCCGGTATTCTGGCTCCTGGTTTCTGGAGAACTTCCGGATCATGGCCTCATTCCAGCCGAACGTGGAGACGAAATACCCCTGGGCCCAGAGGCGCAATCCTCCGGGAATTCGTTTCCATTCCCCGTACACCCGGATCCGATGAATGGCGCCCTGGCCATTAACCCGTGCGTCACAGGGGTTGCCGCCTCCATTGATCGTTAATCTGGGGGCGAGGCGAGAGAACGACGGCCGTGCTCAACCCGGCCGCCGCCCCCGAGAGCGCGGCGGTGGACAAGGTGGCCCAGGAGTTGCGGGTAGGAGTGGCCACGCTGGAACGCTGGCGGGCTAACCCGTCTTTCGCTATTCGCCCGGGAACACGCCCGTTTTCGCCAATGATAAGGGGGCTTGCGTAAGATAACATGCTGTGTTATTGCGAGATTTTTCTTGGCACGGTCTCTTTAACCCGTGTAGTGAAGACTTTGGTGGTTGACGGTGGCTTGGGAAGTTTCCACACTGCACGATATGTTCCTCAAATGCACACGCCGCAACAAGGACGGTAAGATCCACCGCTACTGGAGCGTGGTGGAGAACCGTAGGCTCAGCTCGGGGCGCATGGCGCAGCGCCAGGTCTTGTACTTAGGAGAGATCAACGACAGCCAGAAGGCGGCATGGCGCAAGAGCATCGATGTCTTCGATGGAGGTCGCCTGCGTCAGGTGGCGTTGTTCCCAGAAGCCCTGTCGCCGCCCGATGATGCCACGGCCGTCGGCATTCGGATCAACGAACTGCAACTGAAGCGTCCGCGCCAATGGGGTGCCTGTTGGCTCGCAGACGTGCTGTGGCGGCAGCTTGGGCTCGATGCCTTCTGGGAGGCGCGCCTGCCACCCTCGCGTAAAGGCACGCCCTGGGCGTCCGTCCTGCAAACGCTCGTGACCTATCGCCTGATCGATCCCGGTTCCGAGTGGCGGCTGCACCGACAGTGGTTTGTCCAAAGCGCAGGCCTATCTGCTCGATGCCGATTTTGCGCTGGCCGAGAAGGATACGCTCTACCGTTGTCTAGACAAGGTGCTGGCTCACAAGGACGACCTCATAAACTTCCTGCGTGCGCGGTGGGGCGAGCTCTTTGGCGTCACCTTCGATGTGTTGCTCTACGATCTAACGAGCACGTACTTCGAGTCGGACACGGCCCGCGGGGAAGAGGACCTTCGCCAATATGGCTACTCGCGCGACAAGCGTGGCGACTGCCGGCAGGTGGTGATCGGGTTGATCGTGACCCCAGATGGCTTCCCGTTGAGCTACGAGGTGCTCGCGGGCAACACCGCGGATTCCGCGACCCTCGGGGATCTCTTGACGCGCATCGAGACGCGCTATGGAAAGGCCAATCGGATTTGGTGCATGGATAGGGGGGTGCCGACGGAGGCGACTTTAGCGCAGATGCGGGCCATAGGGGCCTCCTATGTGGTCGGCACCCCAAAGGGGCGTCTCACAAGGCTCGAAGCGGATTATCTGGCGCAGCCCTGGTCGCAGGTACGCGAGGGGCTTATGGTCAAGCAATTGCCCAAGGAGGGAGAGACCTACGTGCTTGCCCTAAGCGCCCAGCGCGTCCACAAAGAGCGCGCAGCGCCAAGCAGCGTCTCAAACGGTATGTCGCACGGCTTAAGGCCCTTGCCAAGCGCAGTGTCCCAAACGGGACGCCTTGCTGATGAAGATGGGGGCAGCCAAGCAGGCCGCCGGACGTGCGGCGGGTCTCATCACCGTGACGGTGCCCAACGCAGACGAGACAGTGAGTAGGGACACGTTCCATTTTGCGCTTGATCGCGAGAAGTTGCGCGCGGTGCGTCGGCGTGAAGGACGTTATCTACTGCGTACCAACATGAACGGTTACGACCCGGCTGCCCTCTGGACCTTCTATGTGCAACTCACCGAGGTCGAGCAGGCCTTCAAAGAGCTCAAAAACGACCTCGCAATACGACCGGTTTATCACCAGCTCGAGCATCGCATTGAGGCCCACATCTTTGTGGCTTTCCTCTCCTATTGCCTCCAAGTCACACTCAAGCATCAATTGAAGCAACGCGCTCCCGGTTTAACGCCGCGTGCAGCGATCGAGACGTTCAAAACCATACAGATGGTGGACGTCCATATCCCTACGACCGATGGCCGCTCGCTGCTCCTATCGCGCTACACACAACCCGAACCCGAGCATCGTCTGCTTCTCGATGCGTTACGGTTGCGGCTACCCGCGCAACCGCCGCCCAAGATCACGGCCTCGCGCGTTTCCCCGGTGGTTGCCGTAGCCGCGATGTAGTGGAGACCTTTTAGAGCAAATATATTTAAATACAACAAGTTAGTCAGATCGACCCCCGCGAATAGCGAAAGACGGGCTAAGGCCTTGGGAGCCCCGAGAACGGAGCGGACCTGGACGGCCACTGCCCGTCTGGAGGCCGTAATGGCCATCGCGGCTTTGGCCACCCCGGCCGAGGTCCGGGCCAGACCCGAGGAGACCCGCAAGGATCAGCGGCGCATCCAGGAGCTCGAGCGCGAGATGCGGCGCAAGGACAAGGGCAAGGACAAGGCCTTGGCCGAGACCGCCGCCTTATTGGTGCTCTCAAAAACCTCTCGGCGATCTTCAACGAGGGCGCGGACGAATGATTCCGCTGAAGGATCGCCAAACTTTCGCCCAGAATATCCGACAAGCGCAGGTTGAAGGGGTCCGCTTGTACGCCGCCTGTGCGCTCGCCGGCATCGATAGCCGCACCCTGCTGGGACGAGGCTTGGGCCCCCGCACAGGGATCGGCGTCCAGAGGCTGTGCGCACGACGCTAGTGGCGGCTCGGGATTAAAAGGATGGGCATAGTCGCCGCCCGCGTTACGCCCTCGGCCACGCTACCCAGGACCAGATGTTGTATACCGCGACGCCCATGAGTGCCCACCACGATCAAATCGGCCGACCAGCCCTTGGCCTCTTCCACGATGACGGTGGCGATCCGTTGGGTCAGGTTCTCGGGTAGCGCGGTCTCAACCTCAAGTCCTGCCGCTATGACCTTGGCCCGCGCCTCGTCTATGACGTCCTGCCCGGCCTTGAACAAGATCTCCTCGAGCTGCGCATTGTCCATCATGCCGGCATCCGCCGTGATGAACGGAAATTCATCGATTACATGCACCAGCCGCAAACGCGCCGACTGTTCCTGGGCCAGCTTGATCGCCTCTTGCAGGGCCAGAGAAGAGGTGTGGCTACCATCGATAGCAACTAGTATCTTTTTGTACACAGGAATTCCTCGTTGTTATTTAAGTGACCCCGTGCGTCCCGAAAACGAAGATCCATCCCCGCTTTCCGGAGCCGCGGTTCCCTAAAATCGGTCACCAAACCGCCCCGTACGATACGTAAATTGGGTACGGACGAGCCGTATCGGACACCCCTCAAACACCCTACGACTTTCTATCGCCCTCCCCTTGCCGCGACTACCTGCCGTGGCGCTGTTCGTAAACCGGCATCGTCAATAAAAGCATTCCCAATGACACGCTCAAACATCTTCCTTATCGCAATCCCAGTACACCCAAAATCCCATCAGTCGCCGACCGTTCGTGACGTGCCGCCTATCCAGCTTGATCTCTTACCCTTACCTGTAGGATAGGCGGATCAAAAGATGTTTGCTTGATCTATATCTATTCGACATGTCTTTGTCAACATGATCTGAAAAATTGGTTGGCCCGACCGCGTTCATTGTGCGCATGGGCCGTGTTGCTGGGCTTGTGGCACCATCGGTATCGATCTTCTCGTGGGCAACATCCCACGGCCCCTCCGGTAGTCAAGGGCGAAAGCGATCCCGCAGACTGCGCGAAGCCCGAGATCGCCCATATACCGCGCTCATGCGTCGCGCGATGAGGCGCGGTGGCCGCAATGGGCGCAACCATAGGGCCCGGCACACCACGCCTTGCCGAAACTAGCGCCGGTCAAGGTCCTACGAGCCCGTGGGCGGGCTTTAACGCGGGCTTAGCGAATGCCTCTTCCTAAGCGATCGTCATGCATCTGTTTTTGTGAGGTGTCGCAGCAACGGCACCTTGATTTGATCGAGCAGCAACGTATACAGGATCGTGGCTACAAGCAGCCACAAGGTGATGGTCAGAGGCAGCCGTGCCATAAGAAGGCCCTGTTGCGCCAGCACGCTGACTATGGCGATGTCGGCGATACCGGCCCAGAGAAGAAGCGCGCCTGGACGCGAGTGCCACAAATGGCCGCGCTCGCGAACCAAGAGGACGTTCGCAAGGCCGGAGAATACCAGCCCCAAAAAATCCAAGGTTTGCAGGGCGTGTAATGGCAGGCCCATGGCCCATCCGCTCAGGTACACGGCAAAAATATAGACAAGCCATGCTATGGCCACGACGAGGGAAGAGAAGATGAGCGCGCGGACATCCCACCGGTCCGGGGTCGGCGAGGGCCGTACGCGATCTCTGGCCAGAGACATTGTAATAAAGTCGTTGGCGAACAGGAGCAAAAGAACGAGAAGTGGGGTGATCACGAAGCTCCGGAAAGCCAGCAGTCCCAGGCTCAGAAACAGTGCAATCTGAAAAGTCTTGACGATCTTATTGAGGGTGTAGGTCAACAAGCGCTGATAAACGCGGCGGCCGGTCACTATCGCGTCGACGACCCCGGAGAGCCCCGGCGTCGTCAGAACGAGGCTTGCCGCGGCCTTCGCGACGTCGGTGGCGCTCTCCACCGCGACCCCCACCTCCGCCTGCTTGAGGGCGGGCGCATCGTTCACGCCGTCACCCGTCATGCCGACGATCCTGTGGTGCCGTTGCAAACCCTGCACCAGATGAAACTTGTCTTCGGGAAAAACGCCGGCATAGACCGCACAGTCTTCGCCAGTGTCCACGCGGTCGCAGACGGTGCCGGTCAAGCCCAGCGTCTGCGCGACGGTCTTCGCGGTGGCGACGTTATCGCCGGTCACCATCCGCACCCGCACCCCGAAATCGTGCAGGGCCTGCAAGACCCCCGGCGCGTCGGCGCGGATAGGGTCCGCCAGGCCCAGCAGTCCAAGAAAGCGCGGCGCCCCCGCGGGGCCCGCCGCCACCGCCAGGACCCGTGCCCCCTGGGCCGCCAGTTCCCCGGCGATAGGCTCCCAGCCGGCCGCCTGGGTCAACTCGGCAATGACTTGGGGCGCCCCTTTCATGGCCTGCCACCGCCCTCCGTCGGCCTCAAACGACGCCTCGGAACGTTTTGTGGCCGGGTCGAATGGCGTAAAGCTCGTACGTTGGGGTATCGCCGCATTGTTCGCGTGGGCGGCAGCCAGGATGGTCAGGTCGATAGGGTCTTGGGTGGCATCGTCGCTGGCCACGGCGGCCATGGATAAGAGTTGGGCCTGCGTCGTTTCACCCATAGGGCGGGCTGCCACCAGACTGAGTTGGTTTTGGGTCAGTGTGCCGGTCTTATCACTGCAAAGGTCGCTCATTGCGGCCGCTTCCTCGATGGCCGCCAGGCGCGTCACGAGCACGCCGCGCTGCGCGAGCCCAAGGGAGGCCATGGCCGTCGCGAGCGTAAAGGTCGCCGGAAGGGCTACGGGTACCGAGGCCACAAATAGAATGAGGGCAAAGGGCAGGATTTCGGCCAGGGGCATATGCGTGACGGTGGCATAGACCAAGATGGCGGCCACCAGAAAGCCGTCCATGATCACGAGATAGCGGACGATCGCCAGCACGAGTTCCTCCAAGTGGCTCTTGGAGCCCGCGCCGCGAACCAGCTCGGCCGTCTTGCCGAAATAACTGCGCGCGCCCGTCGCCGTTATCGTTCCGCTGGCTTCGCCCCGCCGAACGACGGAGGCCGAGTAGACGGCCGCTGTCGCACTGCGCTCGACCGGTATGGATTCACCCGTGAGCGCGGACTGGTCGACCAAGATCTGCCCGTCCGTCAGGGTTATATCGGCCGGCACGATATCGCCGATACGCACATGGACCAGGTCGCCCGGCACGAGGTCACGGGCTGCGATGCTGCGCCACTGCCCATCGCGAAAGACGCGTGCCATGATATGAAGGCGTCTTTTCAGCGCATCGAGGGCGCCCTGGGCCTTATGTTCTTGGCGAAATCCCAGGATGGCGTTGAACATGAGCAGCAAGCCGATGATGATGGCCTCCGGCCACTTTCCGAGAACGAGCTCGAGAATCAGGGTGATCTCCAGCATCCACGGCACCGGATCCCAGAATTTTTTCAGGAACAGCACCCATGTGCGCGGCTTTATTTCGATAACGGAATTGGGTCCGTACTGCGCCAAGCGCCGTTGCGCCTCTTCGGTGCTCAGGCCGATATCAGCACTCATAACCCCTCCCCTCGTTCACGCTACCCTATTACGCGACAATGCTGCGGCTAATAACCATGAGTCGCATTGACGATTCGTCAACGGAGCGTATGGCCCATTATCAGCCCCGCCGTCCCGTAAAGACATGATCAGGCGCAAGCCCGGATCGCGCCGGTTTAGGGGCCATAAGGATGGGCTCATGCGGCGGATGCGCGATTCGACGGTACGGCGGAACCGGTCTGTCGCGCAGGCCGGGACAAAGGTCCGTGCCGGTGCCGGAGAACTTCCGGTCGATGGATGAGTCTATCTATGCAAACGTCGGTGTGCGACGGATTGTGCGGTAAAACGGTCTCATACTAAGGAGTGATCATGGAAATTCTTGAGAAGTCGGCATCCCGGGTCGTGCTCAAGTTCGACAAAGCTGAACTGGAGGGTTTCAGCGATCCTGTTATAAAAAACGCGGAGACCTTTGCCAGCGCGACCCTTGACATGGCCAATTTGCTGAAAGAGCAGGCCTATCGCATGAAAAACCATTTCGTACAGCCCCCGCACGCTTTCGGGGATTGAGGGGGACGTATGCACATTAGAACGGAAGGATCGGATTTTGTCGTATTGGACGTCAGCCTCAAAGAGGCCGGTCGTATCGCCGCCGATATTCTGTCCCAGGAGGCGATTGCCGGGGACAAGGCGCTTGCCGTGGCCCGCAAACTCCGGGAGGCGGGGTTCTATCTGCAGCCCGCCGTCTCCGGACGTTCGGAGTGGGCAGGTCCGGTCGAGTAAACGGGGTAACGACGGGGTCTGAGCGGCCCAGGTGGGCCCCGCGACGTGGGGCGCCATCTTTTTGGCGCCGAGGGCAACCGGTTGGTTAGCGGCGCGTCAGGCTGCCGGCCCGGCCCGTTTTGCGATGCGGACGCCGCAACAGTCGGCCAGCTTCGCTGGAAGGGCCTAGTCGATATATGAACTCTCCCACCGCCGCATCGCTTTTGCGATGGTGGCTGCTGCGCAGCTCACAAAGCCCAGAGGCTGCAGAGGCCGCGCGGGATTCTCCACAATCATACCCACAACCGACCACGACCGGTAACAAGATGCCTGGGTCGGATCCTGGTCCATAGGCCTGACGGCGGACTCCATTCATCCCATCATCGTATAGGCTACCGCCATCGCCATACGACACAGCAAGATTACTGTCGTGCGCCAAAGATCCGGCCCTGACATTTTTTCAACACACAGACATCACGCGAGACCTTGACGTGTCTTGGGCGCATAGGCTTCTCTCGGGTCATAATCCCCTGCGGACTACTGGTCGTGCCGCCCATCGCCACCCTTTGCGTTTAATCACATGTTTTTGGCGGCCTGCGGGTGACCGTCCGGCACATGACTATCATGGCCACGATCGGCAGCACCCGTGCTTCTGGCAAGGTGTCGTCGAATTGCCATCCACTTAGGCTATCCTTATGTCGAAGCGGTGAGATAGCTGATCAGTCGACCCGGCGGGCTGATCGCGCTTTGATAGTTTTGGGAAGCAACCTCACGAAAAAGGATATGTATATGGTCCCGGAGCATTTCGACCTTCACAATGAACCCTGGCTTGACGAGCGGACGCGTCGGCGCCTTGCTGGGGCGGGCCAGGGCATTGATGTCGCAAGCCAACGCGCGGATGATCTGGACGAGCGCTGCCTCGCCTTTCTCGACGCACGGTTTGCACAAAACCCCACGACCCGCCCCTCCGCTTTGGATCTGGCCTGCGGAAGAGGCGGACAGACATTGCGCATGGTGGCCTGCGGCGCCCTGGTTACCGCTGTAGACCGGCATGACCACGGTGCGGACATCCAACGCGCCTTAAGCGGACGTCCCATTCTACAGCCACCGCACTTCATCCAGGCGGACTTCCGGGCCTTACCCAAGACCCTGCCTGATGCGCCCTATGATGCCATCATCTGTCAGCGAGCCATTCATTACCTGCGGTACGCCGAGGCGATTACGGCTGTGCGCGCCTGGACGCATTACCTCAAACCGGGCGGCCGGGTGTTTCTTTCGGCCTCGGGATTGAACTCGGAATTGGGGCACAGATATCCTCATAGGGACCGGCCGGTCGCGGAACGCTATGCCTACTTGGCGTCGGACATAGCGCACCGGCACGCCATCCAGCAACCCGTGTGCCTCTATGAGGCTATGGACCTCGTAGATCTTTTGCATGCCGCCGGGCTTGGGGTCGCCGACATCTTCCTGTCTCCTTTTGGCAATGTCAAAGCCATGGGCTTCATCTAAGAGGGGCTGCCCACCCGCGTTTGAATGGACGCCTCTATTGCTACCCATTGCGTCTATCGGACACGCCTGTCCGCATTCTTGGCCGACAGATGCGCGCACCAAGCCGTCGTTATGCCGTCTGCTCTTTTGCGCATGCATGCCATGGTTTCGCATAATGGCCGTCGGATGCAATCAGATCATCATAACGTCCTCATTCTTCCATTGTGCCGCCCTCAATAACCATTATTTTCCCGGTGTTCATGACTGTAGAAATTCTCAATGTGGGACTCATGGGGTTTGCTACCAAAGTCCGCCTTCCCTGATGAGATGGCCCGCAGAGTTGTCGAAACCTCTGACAAGTCCACTGGATCGAGTGCACTTCCGACACCAATGGCCGAATGTCGGGTTGGCTGCCACCGGGTGGCCCGGAGCTCTATCTCTTCGCTTTGAGAATTGCTGTTCGCGGGCATCGATCTCTTGATAGAAGACTTCGTCGCGGATGTGGAAAGCTGGAACAGTGCACACTGATTGTTACCGTACAACCGGACTGGCGGGCCGCGTTGCGCGCAGCCGGCCGGGCAGCGGAAGAGCGCCAATATCAGGGTGAGCGATGGAATTTCGAGACGCCGGAGGCGTTGTTCTGTCATCTGACAGTGCGGCGATGGGCGCTGGTGCATCTCCTGCTGGGTGCGGGCGAGGTGTCGGTGCGGGAGCTGGCCCGGCGGGCTGGGCGCGACGTGAGACGCGTACATGAAGACGTGACGGCGCTTGCGGATCTCGGGCTCCTGGAACGGACCGACCGCGGCGGGGTTGTGTGCCCGTTTGCCGACATTCATGGCGACATGCACTTACGTGGGGTGGTTTGATCCGCACATAGCCAGTCTGCGGCTCTGGGGGCCACAACAGCGTCGCGTCAAACGTCGTCCTTGATCGGAGCGCGTTCCCCTCATAATCCTTTCAAAGGCCTTCCCGATTTGCGACCTGATGTGTCGTGAGACGCCCCACTGCGCGTTATAGAAGACCGCGCGAATTCCTGCCCCCTTCAGGGGATGGGGATGAGAGCGCCGCTGCTCGATGGACGGCTATGTTCCCGGGCACTCCACACGGTATCGACGGATGACCCTCACGGATACCGCGCCCGCCGTCCCCCAGGCTTTACGCCTGTGTTCAGAGCGGTTCCTGGCCACAGAGGCACTTGTGCTTCGGGAACCGTTCCCGCACTTGCGGGAGGTGTAGCCCTTGCGACCAACAGCCCTTGCGGCCAACAGGGGCGTAACATTTCCCTAGCGACCCTCGCCCTCCCCTCTCGTCAGTTCCGGCCACGCCGCCTTCAGATAGACACCCATCGACCAGAGCGTGAGCAGGGCTGCAACATAAAGAAGGAGTTCGCCGGCCCGGAACGCCGAGACACCTATGACCGGCCGCTCGTAGAGCAATAGCAGGATCGCCACCATCTGCACGCCGGTCTTGAACTTGCCCACCACCGACACCGCAACACTCTTGCGCTTACCCACCTCCGCCATCCACTCGCGCAATGCCGAGACTGCGATCTCGCGACCGATGATGACCAACACTACGACGGAAAAGAGCGAGGTGCTGAGCAGCGGTGGATGCAACTTGGGATTGGCCACGATCATGATGAGCGCCGTGGCCACCATGAGTTTGTCCGCCACCGGATCGAGAAACGCCCCGAACGCCGACGACTGGTTCCATCGCCGCGCGAGATACCCATCCAGCCAGTCCGTGAGGGCCGCCAGCAAAAAGAATCCCGCGGTCCCGATATTGGCCCATGAGACCGGAAGAAAATACACGAGCACGAACACCGGAATGAGTGCGATCCGGAGCAGCGTCAGGATATTGGGTGCGTTCAGGGGCACGGTTCGCCTTTGGCATGAAAGATGTCGTAGATGCGCCGCGCAAGCCCCTTGCTGATTCCTGGGAGTCGCTCGAGATCGGCGAGTTCGGCCTGCGCCACGAAGCGTGCGCCGCCCAAGGCCTTGATCAGGGTCTGGCGGCGCTTTGGCCCGACCCCGGGTATAGTGTCGAGTTCCGACACGAGCCGCGCCTTGGCGCGCCGCGCGCGATGCCCGGTTATGGCGAACCGGTGGGCCTCATCGCGCACGGACGCCAGAAACACCAAGGCCGCGGGCGCGTGATCGAGCGTGAAAGGCTCGGCGCGTCCCGGTTCATGGAACTCTTCATCCCCGAATCGACGTTCCGGCCCCTTGGCGATACCGAGCACGCGCGCCTGCCGTCCGAGCGCCCGCAAGGCCTCTTCGGCGCGCGCCACCTGGCCCGCACCGCCGTCGATCAACACGAGATCGGGCAGCGGGGCCTTGGCGTAACGGCGCGCGACCGCCTGACCGACGGCCGCATAATCGTCACCAGCGCCCACGCCTTCGATATGAAAACGCCGATAGTCGCTCTTGATCGGCCCATCCGGGCCGAACACCACGCACGAGGCTACAGGCAGCTCCCCTTGCGTATGGCTGATGTCGAAACACTCGACACGCGTGGCCCCCGCCAGCCCAAGGGCCGCGATCATCGCCGCCCAGCGCGCACTGTGGCCGGCGCGCTCCGCCTGCCGGCGGCGCAGGGCATCGGCGGCATTGGTCTTCGCCAAGGCCACCCATCGCCGGGGAATCCCGCGCGCGGGTACCGCGATCGTCACCGCATGCCCGGAGTCGGCACACAGGGCCTGGGCGATCCACTCGCGTCCCGGAACCGGGGTGCCGATATAAATATGCGTGGGCGGCGATTGCCCGAGATAATACTGCGGGAGAAACGCGGCCAGCGCCTCCCCGGCGGACATGGCCTCGGGGACACGCGGAAAGAGCGTCTTGCATCCGAGCTGCCGCCCCCCGCGTATCGCCAGGATCGCGACCACCAGCACGCCCCTGTCCTCGGCCACGGCCAGGACATCGGCATCACCCTTGTCGTTATCGACGTACTGGCGCTCCTGTGCGGCAGCCAAAAGCGCCACACGGTCGCGTAGCCGCGCCGCCTGTTCGAAATCGAGCCGCGCGGCAGCCTCCGTCATCTGCCGCTTGAGGTCACCAAGCAGGGTCTTGTTGCGGCCCTCGAGAAACCACAGCGTGTGGCGAACATCCTGCGCATAACTTTCTTTGTCCACGAGCCCCACGCACGGGCCTGAGCATCGATGAATCTGGTACTGCAGACAAGGGCGCGTGCGATTGCGGAATACCGAATCCTCGCACTGGCGGACCGGAAACACCCGCTGGAGGAGATTCAAGGTCTCGCGCACGGCTGTGGCGCTGGGATAAGGCCCGAAATACCGCCCGGGCTCGCGGCGCGCCCCGCGGTGGAACCCCAGCCGGGGGAAGTCCGAAGCCCCGCCCAAAAAGATCATGGGATAACTTTTATCGTCTCGTAACAATACATTATAGCGAGGTCTTAAAGTTTTTATGAGGTTATTTTCGAGCAGCAGGGCCTCGGTCTCGGTATGCGTCACCGTGACCTCGATATGATGCACGGCGGCCATGAGCGAGGCGATCCGCGGGCTCTTCGCGGGCCTAAGGTAGCTGCCCACGCGCTTGCGCAGGCTCACGGCCTTGCCGACATAGAGCACCACCCCGCCCTCGTCTAGCATGCGATAGACCCCAGGGCAGTCCCCCAAACCCCGCACCAACTCGCGTAGATCACTCATGACACCTCGCGCACAGCGGCCGTAAAGACCTCCTCGAACATGGTCGCAGTCAGACGCCGTGTCTGCGTGTTATAGCGGCTGCAGTGGTAAGAGTCCCACACGATCCGGCCCGCCACCTCATGACGCGCGCCGTGCGCGAAGCGGTGGCGCGCAAGCGGTGTGCCGAAGGCCCGCAGCACGGCCTCATGGGCGATGCGGCCCAAAGCCATGATAACGCCACCCTCGGGTAACGCGGCAAGCTCTGCATTGAGATAAGGCGCGCAGGTTCGGATCTCTTCGGCAGTCGGGCGATTAGCCGGGGGCACGCATTTCACGGCATTGGTGATACGCGCGCCGGTCAGCGCCAGCCCATCGCCGACTGCCAGCGATTGCGCACGGTTGGCAAGCCCTAGGCGATGGAGGGTCTCATAGAGCAGGATGCCTGCGTAGTCGCCGGTAAACGGCCGGCCGGTGGCGTTGGCGCCATGGAGTCCCGGGGCCAGCCCCACGATCACGAGGCGCGCGGACGCATCGCCGAACGCCGGCACCGGCCGGCAGCGATACTCCGGGTGGCGACCCTTGATCTCATCGCGAAACGTCGCGAGCCTGGGACACCGTCGGCACCGCGACAGCGCCGTCGTCTGCGCCGGTGTGTCGGACAGAGCCGACTTCGGCGATACCCGAGGCCTCGCCCTCCCACTCATGGCGATTCGCTAAATAATGACTGTAAGAGCTGGCGAGATGCGCGATAGTCGGCACTGGCGGGAAGTTCGTCTGCGGTCCACGCCGGACGCCCGTGCAGGCGCGTCATACGCGCCTGCGACAAGGGATTGACGTAGCCAGAGAGCGCCCCGAACAGGCCATCGAGACCGTCGGGGTCGTTGCAGGCGAGCACGACATCGCAGCCCGCGGCCAGGGCCTTGCGGGCACGCGCACCGAGATCGCCGGCCCCATGGGCCCCCGCCATACTGAGATCGTCGCTGAAGATCGCCCCGCTAAAGCGCTGCCCCTTGCGCAATACCTCTTGCAGCCACACGCGCGAGAAACCGGCGGGCTGGGCATCCACCCGTGGATACAAGACGTGCGCGGGCATGATCGCCGCCAGCACCGTCGGACACAGGCGCGCGAACGGGATGAGATCGGCATTCTTCAACGCTGACAGCGGGCGCTCGTCGATTGGTAGCTCGGTATGCGAATCCCCCATCACCCCACCGTGGCCGGGAAAGTGCTTACCACAGGCCGCCATCCCGGCCTGGGTCATGCCCAGCACATATTGCCGGGCAAGCTCGGTCACCACCAGCGGGTCTTCGGCAAACGCCCGATCACCGATCACGGTGCTCACGCCGTGCCCGAGATCGAGCACCGGCGCGAAGCTCATATCCACGCCATGGGCCAGCAGTTCGGCGGCCATGACATAACCGGCCGCATGGGCCAATTTGCGCCCGCGCGCACGATCGAGCGCATGGATCTCGCCGATGCGCGCGCCTGACGGAAGGTCGGTGAATCCCGCGCGGAAACGCTGGATACGTCCGCCTTCGTGATCGACTGTGATGATGAGCGGGGGATCCCGCAGGGCGTGGATCTCGGCGGTCAGCGCGCGCAATTGCGCCGGGCTCTCGTAATTCCGGCTAAAGAGAATCACGCCCCCGACCAGCGGGTGGCGCAGCCGCGTGCGCTCCTGCGGCGATAGCGTGGTTCCCACCAAATCCATCATGACCGGACCTAGGGACATGGCGTCTCCTTACGCAATGATACGCACGCGGGTGCCGGGTGGCACCCGATCAAAGAGTTCCATGACCTCGTCGTTACGCATCTTGATACAACCGTGCGACGAGGGTATACCCATCGGGTCCTCGTCCGGGGCCCCATGGATGTAGATGTAGCGGCGCATGGTGTCGACCTCACCCAAGCGATTCTCGCCCACCGTAAGCCCGCTCAACCATAGGATGCGCGTCAATACCCAGTCCCTCTGGGGATGGAGCCGGCGCAACGCCGGACTATAGATCTCGCCGGTCGGGCGACGTCCGACGAACACCGTCCCGCGCGCCGCGCCATCGCCGATCTTGGCGCGTACGACGTGCAGACCTCGCGGCGTTTGATAGCTGCCGTAGCGCTCGCCCACGCCGTTTTTGGCGGTGGCCACCGCGCTTTCCCATATCACGCGTCCCCGTTCGCGCTCGTAGAGCCGCAACCACTGGGCGGCGACATCGACCTCGATATAGGGCATCTAGACGTCCCTCGTGAACAAGGCCATGGCCTCGACGTGATGGGTCTGCGGGAACATATCCACGACCCCGGCGCGCCGCAAGCGGTACCCCCCCTTATGCACGAGCCATTGGGCATCGCGCGCGAGCGTCGCGGGATTGCATGATACGTAGACGAGGCGTGGCACGCCGCGCCCCGCCAGGGCCTTGACTGCTGCCATCGCCCCAGTGCGCGGGGGGTCGAGCAGCGCGGCGTCGAAGCGCCGTTCCGCGAGCACATCGCCCAAGGTGTCGGCGTCCAGATCCGCCACCGCGAACGTCGCGTTGTCGAGGTCGTTGGCGCACGCATTGCGCCGCGCCTTGTCGACGAGTGCCGGCGCGCCCTCGATGCCGAATACCGAGGCCGCATGGCGGGCTATGGGTAACGTGAAGTTCCCAAGACCGCAAAATAGGTCCAGCACACGGCTGCCGGCCTCAAGCCCCAGCCAGTCTACCGCCTGCGCCACCATGGCCTTGTTGGTCTCACCATTCACTTGGATGAAATCCGTGGGCCCGAAGGTCAGGTCGACGGCGAACTCCGGCAGGGCGTAGTGCAAGACCAGGCTGGGTCCACCCACGTATTGCACGGTCTCGGGCCCACCGGCCTGGACATGCATGGCCAATCCCTGTGTCTCCCCGAACGCGGAAAGCATCCGCAGATCTGCCGCCGTCAGGTCGCGCAGATGACGCACCACCAGCGCCGCGGCGTCATCGCCGGCCGCAAACTCGATCTGCGGGATGGCCTCGGGACAAGACAGGCCCGCTATGAGCGCCTTCACGTCGGCGAGATGCGCGCCGAGCCGCGCATCGAGCGTATGACAGTAGGATAAGGGTGCGATATAGGAGTGCCGGCGTTCACGGAATCCGAGCAAAAGCCCGCCTTTCTTGTCGACCACCCGTGCCCCGAGCCGGGCCTTGCGCCGATACGCGAATACCGGACCCGTCACGGGAGGTGCCCAGTCCGCGCAGTCCACCTGCGCGATATGGGTGAAGGCCTCGCGCACGATACCCTCTTTGGCGGAAAGCTGGGCGGCCGGCTCTAGGTGCTGGAGCTGGCAGCCGCCACACACCCCGAAATGCGCACATCGCGCCTCCACGCGCTTGGCGGAGCGCACCAGAATCTCTCGTACCGCACCGGTGTCATAGCGGCGCCTGCGGCCGACATAACGAAATCGCACCTCCTCACCGGGCAAGGCCCCATCAACGAACACCACCTTGCCGTCGCAATGTCCAACGCCGGAACCATCGTGATTCAAGGAGGCGATGACACAGGTCGCGTCCTCCGGCAGACGCCGGGCCCTCATGCGCCCGCCGTCTCCCACGCCTGCAAAAAGGCCGACAGATGGGGCCTGCCGGCGGCCGCCAGGACGGTCTTCAGCCGCTCCTCTTCCTGCCTGTGGGCCTCGGGCGCAAGGTGCCCGCGCATGAGCTCTAACCGCAAGTAGACAAGATAGGTATTCAAGACATCGGTCTCGCAGTAGTCGCGGATGCCGGCGATCTCGCCACGGCGATACCGGTCCCAGACCTCGGCGCCGTCATGGCCTTGCTTGCCGGGAAAGCCGAGAAACGCCGATATCTCGTCTAAGGGCGCCGTGGCGCGCGCCTGGTAGCCCGCGAGCACATCCATCACATCCGTATGTCGGGCATGATAGCGGCTCAGATAATTGTTCCAGCGAAACGCGCTGTCCTCATCGCCAGTCTCCCAATAGCGGCCGCAGGGGATCTTGTGCAACAGGGCGCGGTAATGCAGCACCGGCAGGTCGAAGCCACCGCCATTCCACGACACGAGCGTCGGCGAAAATCGCTCGATGCCCTCGAAGAAGCGCGCGAGGATCTCGGCCTCGGAGGCCGCGGGGTCGCCGAGCGACCACACACGGCACTCGTCGTTGCGGCGCAAGAGTACCGAGATCGCTACGACTTTGTGCAGATAGTGGCGCAGAAACTCCTGGCCGGACTCCTCACGCCGCCTGTGGACCATGACCCGCGCGACGTCCTCGTCTCCCAGGTCGAGGTGGTAGAGACGGCGCCCCGCGGCCACGTCCGGCACGGTCTCGATATCGAACACGAGGACATTCATAGCACTGGAAACACACCCGTGGACAGGTAGCGGTCGCCACGGTCGCAGACGATACTGACGATGGTGGCATTCTCGAGCGTGGCGCCGAGCATCAGCGCCGCGGCCACTGCCCCGCCCGAGGACACCCCGCAAAAGACCCCCTCCTCGCGCGCCAGCCGGCGTGTCATGTCCTCGGCCTCCTGCTGTCCGATGTCGATGATGCGGTCCACGCGCGTGGCCTCATAGATCGCCGGGAGATAGCTCGCCGGCCACCGCCGTATGCCGGGGATCGATGACCCGGCGGTGGGCTGCACGCCGACCACGACTATCCCCGGATTGCGTTCCTTCAGATAGCGCGAGGTCCCCATGATGGTCCCGGTGGTCCCCATGGCGCTCACGAAATGGGTCAGGGTGCCGTCGGTATCGCGCCAGATCTCCGGGCCTGTGGTCCGGTAGTGGGCGTCCGGGTTGTCGGGATTCGAGAACTGGTCGAGGATGTAGCCCTCGCCACGCGCCTCCATGGCGCGCGCCGTGTCGATGGCCTCCTCCATGCTGCCGGCCTTCGAGGTGAGGACCAGCCGCGCGCCAAAAGCGCGCATGAGCCCCTGGCGTTCGACACTCATGTGCTCGGGCATGACCAGCACCATGCGATAACCCTTGATCGCAGCGGCCATGGCCAACGCGATCCCGGTATTGCCGCTCGTGGCCTCGATCAGGGTGTCACCCGGATGTATGGTCCCGCGGCGCTCGGCGGCCTCGATCATGTTGAGCGCCGGCCGGTCCTTGACCGAGCCCGCCGGGTTATTGCCCTCGAGCTTTAGGAGCAGACGGTTTCCCCGCTCCGTACCCAGGCGCTGAAGGGCTACGAGCGGTGTATTGCCGACACACTCGGCAAGGGATTTTATGTTCACGCGATCGGTCCAATGAGTCTGTTCATCCAGCCATCCGCGCCTACCCCCGCAGGCGGCCCTGCGTGCCGCCCGCCAGCGGTCAAGACGAGCCCGAATACTGGTGTCGAGTGTAACGCACTTAAGGCCCCGGCGACACGGCGGACCATTCCGCAACATATAGGCAGAGGGTCTCGCGGCCGCCGAAGTCGTCCACCCCGAGGTGGTAGCGCACGGCAATGGAACTGCCGATAGGCGGTGCCTGCTTGCAACGGAATGCCACGGCCTTCAGGGGTTCGTCACGACCGTCCATGGCGAGCCGTAGGCGCAGATGCGCCTCCTTCACCACCGCCGCCTCCACCACCCCAAAAAACCCCTCGAAGAGCGGTTCGGGGAAACCATTGCCCCACGGGCCCCCGGTGCGGATTGCCGATGCCAGCGCCAGCGTCAATTCCTCCACCTGCAATACGCCATCGCCGCGCGCGTCGACGAACGGGCCGCGCCCTATGCGCCGCTCGACCTCGTCTGCGAACGCCGCGGTAAAGCGCGGATAATCGTCTTCGGCGACCGTAAGGCCGGCGGCCGCGGCGTGGCCACCGAACTGGCGGATCAGACCCGCATGGCGTTCGCCGATGGCCGCCAGCGTATCGCGCAGGTTGAGCGTCGGCACACTGCGGCCGGAGCCCCGCAGAGAACCGTCATCGGCGGGCGCGAATACGATCGCTGGCCGTTTGTAGGCGTCTTTCAGGCGCCCGGCGAGAATCCCGACGACGCCCGGGTGCCAGTGCGGTTCCATGAGACAAATCCCGGCACTCAAGGTGTCGGCCTCGACTGCCACCGCCAGATGCGCGCTGGCCTCGGCCTGCATCTGCGCCTCGCGCTCGCGCCGTTCGCGGTTCAGGGCATCGAGTTCGCGCGCCAGCGCCAAGGCCTCGGCGCGATCATCCGTGAGCAGGCAGCGCACACCCACACTCATGTCGGCCAGCCGCCCGGCGGCATTCAGCCGCGGCCCGATCTGGAAACCGAGGTCCTGGGCATAGATCCGCCCGGGCCGTCTGCCGCTTACAAGCAGCAAGGCCTCGATACCGGCACAGGCGCGTCCGGCGTTCATGCGCCGCAGCCCCTCGCGCACCAGCACGCGATTATTGGCATCGAGCGGGACGCAATCGGCGATGGTGCCGAGTGCCACGAGGTCCAGGAGATCGGCAAGCGACACATGGTCGGCGGCCAGTCGCCGACGCAGCGCGATCAGGACATAGAGCACCACACCGACCCCGGCCAGGGCCTTGCTCGGAAAGCGATCCGCGGGCTGGTTGGGATTGACGATGGCGACCGCCTCGGGCAGCGTCGGGCCGGGCAGATGGTGGTCGGTGATGATGAGACGCAAACCGCGATCGCGCGCCGCGCGTGCCCCCTCCAGGCTGTTGATGCCGTTGTCGACCGTCAGGATCCACTGCGGCTCCAGGGTTGCGGCGCGCGCCACGATGGCGGCACTCAAACCATAGCCCTCGCGCGCCCGGTCCGGGATCAGATAATGGACATCGCGCGCGCCCAGGCGCCGCAACCCGCGTACCGCAAGGGCGGTTCCGGTGGCGCCATCGGCATCAATATGAACACGATTTGTTCGCTAGTATGTAGTTTTTGTGCTGTATTAACGGGCGCTGCATAGGCAATCACTCTACTATATGTTCATGAACACCTAAAAGGGATATGGCCCAGACTCCAAAACGGTTATGTCCGTAAACTGCTATAAATAGCTGACGAGCTCAGGCGGTTTTTGCCACCGCCTCGATCCGGGTAATTGACGTTATCGAGACGGTATTTAACCGGGAGATCAAGGCAGTGGCAGATTATGAGGTTAACGTAGGTCGCGATGTGTGTTGCCACGGCCGCTGAATGAGCCAGAAGGTCTGGCGAGGCTCGTGGGGGGCGGTCTTGAATCAGGCCGTGCAATGGCCACGCATCAGGCTCTTTGCCAACACCACCCGCTTGCCGCTGATGTTCTTACATCGCATGCTTGATGCCCTTTCGGACAAGCCACCAGTTGGCCGGGTAGGCTGTGATAAAGCTTACCACCATGCCGATCTGCATCATAAACTAGAATATAGGGTTGTAGGGTTGCGGCGCGTGAATAAATATGACCTTTTGTACGACCGCCATCCAGCTAAACAGCCTCATTTCGAACGCGATCAGTGACAGGGTGTCGGTCTTGATGGCGCGGATCAAAGCCCTTTTCCGGTTTGTCTCGCCCATCTCGCGTATGGGCAGATACTGAAAAATGATGCCAAGTGCATAGGCCAACGCGAAATCCAGTAGGTAGGAGGTGAAAAGCGAGGATCCTGCAATAACGGTTCGTGTCAGGAATATGAAGGTGTCAGAAATGATATCGCCCAGCGTACAGCCGCCGCCACAATGTGTCACCGATAAAAAGACACCTTGCCAGAAGGGCTTGCGGGAATGTTCGTGTGATTCCTGCCGTTCCCAGGTTTTTGTCGCCCGACCAAATTTCCAGTAGGCCCACCAGGCAATCGGCCCCATGTAAAGCCCTGTCACGTCCATGATCGTCATACGCTGTCTGCGACCGCTAAAATGTCGACCAGGATAGCGACCGCTGCGATTAGTCCTGACGCGACTGAAAGCCACGCGCAAGCAACAAGCCAAAGTGGTCGAGCGTCAGGCATAAAGCCCCTTCCGCGTAGAAGGCTCGCGTCTAAAAGCCAGAAGACCGACTGAGTCTATAGCGAGCTTGCGTCTCCGCAATGCTACGAATGCGCTGAGACTTACGTCAAGGGGCGTTGGGTTGCCTCTGAAGAGACGTCGGGTGCAGGAAGCTCAGGACGAAGTTCGTTGTATAGTGCGCACCATATCAGCTGTGCTGTATTGAAGTGAAATCAGGGAAGTGAGGCGTACGAGATTGGTTTATGGACCTAGCGCGGGAGCTAGCCGGTCCAAAAAATAGAGCTGATCGAGCAGGCTCGACATTCTCAGCATCCTCAATAATCGGTGCTTAAAATGGGGATCAGTAAAGACTGACGTTGCGACACAGAAGGCATGAATAATGTTTCAAGACGGCATAACGTCGGCGCCCCGGTTGCGGAAACCTTCCCAACAGGGGCTTGCTGACCGTCGGCTCCGGCGGCGGCACCTTGACCCTAGTCGGCGAACGGGGGGGCGCGGGTTGCCCGACTCGGATCGCTCATGGTGGGAGTTGTGTTTTTGATTTCGCCGCTCACAAGTAGAGTAGGCAGGGGTTTCCCATTGACCAAAGGCTCGCGGCGCGATCCGTCTGTAGGGGTGCGCATCGCCCCGGTGTCCCTCCCATCCGGGCGCCAAGCCATTTTGACCTTGATAGGTTTGCGCGTCATTGCTCGGCGCCCCGCATGCGAGTCTGGTCACGCCGGCGCAGGGCGCGGTAGACGCTCGGAATGACGACCAGATTGAGCACAGTAGAGGTCACGAGGCCGCCGAGTACGACAAAGGCCAGCGGACGCTCGAGTTCCTTGCCGACCGGTGATCCCCAGAGGAGTGGCAACAAGGCCAGGGCTGGCGTGATCGAAGTCATCAGAATGGGTATGAGGCGGTCGAGAGTACCCTCCCGCACCACCTCGTCGACCGACCGGCCGTTGGTCTCGAGGTGCTTGTAGTGGCTTATGAGGATGATCCCGTTACGCGCGGTGATGCCAAAGAGCGCGATGAATCCGATAACCGCGGCGGTGCTCAAAGTGGATCCCGTCAGAAGGAGGGCCGCTACCCCCCCGACCATGGCCAGCGGCAGGTTGACGAGCACGAGCAAGGCGTCGCGCAGCGAACCGAAGGCCTTCTGGAGGAGTAGCGCGGAGACGATGATCGCGAGCAGACCGAGGCGCCATAGCGTCGTGTTGGCCCGCTGCTGACTGCGGAAGGTACCGCCGTAGCGCACGAAGTAGGCGCGCGGCAAGGAAACCGTCGCCATGCGGGCCTTGACCTTACGGACGACCGTAGAGAGCGCCCTGCCTGTCACGTCGAAAGTGAGCAGTAGGACGCGATGCCCATGCGCCCGGCGGATTTCGAAGGGGACCGGCCGTACCCGGATCGAGGCGAGTTCCGCGAGCGGCACGACAGCGTGTGCGCCGAGTGCTGGGGCGCGCACCGGGAGGTTGCGCAGGGCGCGTGCCGAACGCCGGGCGCCGTGGGCGACCCTCAGGGTGATCGCAAACCGCCGTGGGCCGTGAAGGACGTGACCCATCGAGGTATCGTTCAGGTAAAGGTTGACGTCGTGCAGTAGCCGCCCCGCTGAGACGCCGTAATGCGCATCGCGCCCGCGCTGGGGCGTGATGACGATCTGGGGGACGCGGATCTGCTGCTCTAGATGCAGGTCGACGACCCCCGGAATGGGCGTGATCACCCGGCTTGCGGCCTTGCCGATGCTATAAAGGCGACGCAGGTGCGGCCCGTAGATCTTGACAGCCACGTCCGCTGGCACACCCGATTCCACGTCGTCGATGCGATGGGCGATAAATTCGCCGAGGTTGAAGGCGACCCCTGGGATCGTCGCAAGGCGGCTGCGGATCTCGCCCAGCAGAACGTGCGGCGATTGCGGACCGCGGTGAAAATCGATGCGCAGGTCGAATTCGGAGTTGTTTGGAGTATTTGCGCCGGGCGTGAGTGTGCCAGCGCCGGCACGCTGGTCGACAGATACCACTTGGGGCAAGTTGGCCAAGTCGCGGCGCACGACCGCCCCCAGGCGCATCGATTCACGCCATGGAGTCCCTGGGAGTGCGGTCATGACCAGAATGTAATTGCCTTCGTGGAATGGTGGGAGGAACGAGCGCCCGAGTCGCGCAAAACCGATGCCCGCCATGACCACGGCCACAAGGGTAAGGCCTACGATGATCCGTGTTCGCGGCAGGACTCCTTCGAGGAGCCGCAGGTAATGGCGTTTGAGGAAGCGGACGAGGCCCGTTTCCCGCTCGCTGCCCGCCGGCCTCTTGCCGACGCCCGTGAAGAGCAGCGAACAGAGGGCTGGGACCAGGGTTACCGACACGACGAGCGAGGCGAGCATGGTGGCCAAATAAGCTATGCCCAGCGGTGAAAAGATGCGTCCGGGGATGCCGTGCATGAAGAAGACCGGCAGAAAGACCAGAATTACGATCGCGGTGGCGTAGACGATCGAATTCAGCACCTCGTGTATCGCACTCAGGATGAGGCCGTCGGTTCCCCCCGATTGCGATTGCTCGGGGGCCAGGCGCATGCGGTGGACGATGTTTTCCACGGTGATGATCCCGTTATCGACCACCTCCCCTATGGCCACGGCGAGGCCTCCGAGCGTCATCGCGTTTACACCGGCATGAAAGAAGTAGAGGATCAGAGCGCCGAGCGCGAACGAGGCCGGCAGGGCCACGAAGGTCGCCAGCGAGGCTCGCCAGTTCGCCAGGAACACGAACAGTACAAGGATGACGATGAGCGCCCCCTGCCACAAGGCCGTCCACAAGTTGTGGATGGCGGTGTGGATGAATGTCGACTGCCGGAAGATATGGGTGTCGAGGGTGACGCCCGGCGGGAGCGCGCGCCGCGCCGCGCGCAGGGTATGTAGCACGTGGCGAGTGGTCGTGATGGTGCCGGCGCCATAGGCCTTGTAGACGGTCCCCACCACCGCCGGTGCCTGACCCAAGGCCGCGGCGCCCAGGCGTATGGCGTGCCAGCGACGGATCCGAGCGACCTGGGCTAGGGTTATGGGCAGGCCGTCGCGCATCGCTACTAGGGTGTGTCGCAGGCGCGAAAGCGCATCGCTCTCATGAAGCCGACCCGCCGCCGACACGATCAATTCCTGGCCCGGTGTCTCCACCATGCCGCCGGGAAGGTCGCGGCTCACCCCGCGCACGGCGCGCGCCACCTCGCCCACGCTGACTCGGTAGGCCTGCATGGCGGTAGGATTGAGCGCGATCTGGTATTGCGTGACTGACCCGCCGATGTCTGCCACGTCAGCGACACCGTCCACCGACAATAGCCGCGGGCGGATCACCCAGTCCGCTAAAGTCCGCAGCTCCTGGGTCGGCAGAACCGCGCTTGTGAGCGAGTACTTGACGAGCCATCCGATGGCCGATGTGAGCGGAAAGATCTCCGGCCCATGTATTCCTGCGGGCAATCGTGATTGCAGAGTTTGGAGTCGTTCGGCGATCAGCTGGCGGTCATGGTAGATGTTGGTGCCGGCGTGAAAAACTACTGTGACAAGCGATACGCCAAGCGTGGTCTTTGAGCGGACCACACGTATGCCTATCGTGCCACTGACCGCGGTCTCGATTGGATAGGTGACAAGCGTTTCCATGTCGCGCGGCGCCATGCCCGGCAATGTGGTGCCTATGACCACCCGCGGCGTAGCGAAAGCTGGGAAAACGTTTATTGGCATGCTGCGCCATGCAAGCAGGGCCGCACCGACGAGAATGATAAAGCTCCCGATGACAAGCGCGCGGCTGCGTAGCGATAACGTGATCAGAAAATTGAACATCAGCTGTCCGCCTTGAGTTTGCCGCCGGTGAGCCACAACGTATAGAGCTCGGCGTTGCCTTGCATGACGACGCGCACGCCGACTTTAAGTCCCGAGGTCCCGCAATAGCCGTGTTCGCATATACCCGCTCCTATGGGCGTGTAGTGAAAGCGGCCAGGGCCCGCCGCGACGAACACCGCGCGTCGGCCGTTCACATCCACAATGGCGGTTCTCGGTACCGCAACGGTCTTGGTGGTCCCGACCGTTATGCGGGCGCGGGCAAAGAGCGCGGGTTTCAAGGTCGCTGGCGTAGACGCAAATGAGAGCCATATTGTCTGCGCGCCGCGCCGCCGATCGATGCGTGGAGCCATCATGACGATGCGCCCGCGCAATTTCGCAGAGACCCCAAGCGCACGGACGCTCGCCTTCTGTCCGAGGTGGATAGATGCGATGTCCTCCTGATAGACATAGGCCTTGAGCCAGAGCCGGTGGGGCTTGATCAGGCGATAGAGGGGCGTGCCTGGGACCACGCCCTCACCTAGGATTGCGGGCCTCATGTCCACGAGCCCGCTCATAGGTGCATGGACCAGAACGCTTGCGGGCGGGTTTCCGACGAGAAGTGATTGCACGCGGGCAAGTGGTGCGCCCCGATGCACATAGTCCCCTACGGTGGCGTAGAGCGCGGTCACTCGACCTTGAATCCGTGGGGTCACCACCGCTTCGGCACCGGGAGGTAATGTGAATGTGCCATAAAACGTTCGATAGGCGTGAAGTGTACGCAAGCTTGCCGTGGCAAGCCTAAGTCTGAGAGCGCGCACGTTCGCGGGTGTCAAGTGAACGATAGGAGAACGGTGAGCAAAGGCTGGAACGCTCGTAAGGGCAAGCGCCAGGATGGCGATCATACTGATTGGGGTCTTCATTACGGTGTCTCCTTGGGGCCGCCCAGGCTAATGCGCAGGACCGTACGAGCGTCCGATACCTCGGCACGCGTCTTAAGCCACGCCGTTGTGAGGGTGAGTTGGTCTGTGAATACCGCAAGGGCGCTTGCAGTATGGACCTGACCCAGCCTCAAGCCTTGCAGGGCCAGCGCCGCCGCATGCCGCGCTTGCTCGCGCAGACGCGCGAGCCGTTGTTCGCGTGTCTGCAGACGTTGAAGCGCGAAGAGGTTGCGGGCGACCGTGCGGCGGATACGCCAGCGCAACGCCCGCAGGCGCGCCTGCGCCTGAACGACCTGCGCCGCCGCTGCGGATCGGTTGCCCTGGTTGCGGTTCCAGAACGGCAAGGGCAGCGAGGCGCTCAATTCAAGGGATCGATCGATGGGTTGCGGAGGCACACCTTGCAGGACCTGCCGATCGAGCCCCACGCCAGCGCCTACGGTCATCCATCCGAGTCGCCGCGCGCGTTGATAGCGGTGCACGGATTGCCGGTAGTGGCGATCGATCTCGGCCAACCGCAGATCCGGACGATGGGCTAGGGCCGTGGCCATGGCATCGGCCGCCGTCGGTGGGCGCCAGCGCGAAGGCCCGGGAACGGACCAGGGCTTTTGTGGTTGATAGCCGATGAGAGCCCTGAGCTCGGCCTTGGCTTCGTGGCGCCGCGTGCACCAGTTCGCTCGTAACAATCGGGCCTGGGCGCTGAGAAGTTGTACTCCGCTTGCTCCGATCGGCGAAATCTGCGCGGCACCAGACAGCGCTGTGACAATGCGCATCAACTTGTTCTCAGTCGTGATCAAGTGTGTGACCTGGGTGACCGCGCGTGCAGCGCTTTGCCAGCGTGCGTAAGCGCGCGCCACGCGCCCGCGGACCTGCCAGACGCGGGTTTGAAGGCGGGCGTAGGCCTCGCGCACACCCAGTTGCCCAACGGCCGCGTGACGGGCGATGCGCGAAGTTAATGGGATGGCTTGAGTCAGCAGGACGCTGGTGTTGAATTCCCCGGGGCTGCCCAGCCCATTGCCAGTGCCCCCGGAGACGTTCAATCGCGGATTAGGCCACAAACGATCTTGCCTGGCTAAGCCGCGAGCGATCGCGACATCCTGACGGGCGGCCGCGAGAGACCTGTTGTGTTGCGTGGCGAGGCGCTCTGCTGTCGCGAGACTCAGGGCCTGAGCCGTGATGGGGGCTAGGCTTAGTGCCGAACTCAAAGCGAGCGCTGCCGCGCGCGCCAAAGAAAAAGGGATGCGCATAATACCTTCTCATGGGACTCATGGTGCGCCGGACTTCGGCGCCGGGAATCTACAAGATGAAGGCGAGGGAGGGGGGAGCGTTGGGTTGCGCGGGCCTGTGCCGGCGTCGCTGCAAGAGCGGGACCGTAGTCGTGACAGTCCTTGAAAAGCTGACCAGAATCATGTCGATCGCGAGGAATACCGCAAGGACCATAGGCAGGGGCGCCGGCGTGCCGACAATTTTACTGACGGTCTGCGGCCCTATGGCGTTGTGGACCACAGCGCAGGCCTTGCCGTCATGAGACCGGTGATGACCCTGCGGCGCCATGCACGCCCAGAGCGCAACTAGCCAGAAGACCAGGATCAAGGGAGTTATGACATTTTTGAGCGTGCGGACTCTCACGCTCCAGATGATCGCAGGCTGGCGCATCGTCTGTCAAGGGTCACGGTTCCGTCCGATTAGATCGAGTTAGTGGGGATTTGCTCCGATTCAACCCGGACTCTGGGTGAACGGCTTCACGTCTATGAATCGCGCCGAGGTGATTGGATGTCGCGAATCGGTCGGCCAAAAAGAATGGTGATTTCGGTCTCCCGCCGCGCTACCAGCCCTGGCAGCACCTTTCCGCCACCATAGGCCCATTGACGCAGTTCGTGTGCAGTGTTCGCAGTCCCGCTGGTTGATCCGCCGTCGCGGTGTCGCCGTCTGCAGCCGCCCAGCGCCAAGGTCTGAACGTGAAACCCATGAGGGTGGCAAGTTGCACCTCGGTCTCGATGGTCTTCGCGAAGCGGTAGCGCGGCGTCGTGTTTATTGATCAGTCGGACCGCAAGCCTTGGCGCGCTCCCGATACCAACGCTAAAACTCCATCACCATCAGCGTCGCTACGCCGCGTCCTCAGCCAGTTCGTGGCAGGTGACCAGGTTGACTTGCCGTCCGCCGGAAGCAGGTATAGGGTTGTGATGACCTCATCAGTTCGGATGGCAAACGAACTTAGTAGCCAAGCTTGAATCGGCAAATCCAATAAAATGAATCGCTGAGCCATCAACACACTCCTATGGGACGACCGCCGCATGCCGGACGCGCAATTGTAGGCGCGTCTCGTCTCGGAAGGTGTTGGCGTCCAGTTCAAAAGCTACTCGGACCGCCTGCCCCATTTCCACTGGACATACGCCGTCGTGAACCGCACCAAACCAGATGGCGTCAAATCGATCCGGCCCGATGCCCATCAATATCTTCAAGTGGGTTCCGTCGCCGACCGGACGGACACTGAGGATACGGCCTTCGGCACGAAAGACAGGCCACTCCCATTGCCGGCCGAAGGGCTCTAAGGTGGCCAGTTCTCTAAACAGCTCCAAGCTTGGGCGCTGGTCGAGTTCGCCATCGGTGAGTATGCGGGGTCCCGGAGTCCACGCCGCCAGAGCGCGGGCCGCGGTCCCATCGAAGGCGGCCGTAAAGCGATTAAGCCCCTCGCGTTTCAACGTGACCCCGCCGGCGCCTGCATGACCGCCCCACGTGACAAAGTCGCCAGGATGTAATTCGGCTATTTCGGCGAGCGCATTTCGTATGTGGAATCCGGGGACAGTGCGCAGTGAGGCGGTGATATGACCGCTCCCCTGCTTAGGCGAGAAATAGGCGGTGGGACGCCCATAGGCCTCCACCAACCGCGCAGCACATACCCCATGTACCCCTGGATGTCCTTCCGGATCGAACACGGTGATTGCCGTGCACCCGGCCACCACCTGTTGTTCAACCAATGGAAGGACCCGGCGTAACATTTGAGATTGGACCTGCTTGCGTTCGCTGTTGTGCCCCACCAGCATCTGCGCCAAGCGTATCGCTTCCTTCTCGTCATCGCACATCAACAGGTCGACGGCTCCAAGTGCGCAATCAAGCCGGCCCCGAGCATTGATGATTGGCCCAAAGGTGAACCCCAATGTCGCCGCCGTAATGGGGCCAGAGCAACGAGAGACCGTGTACAAGGCGCGCCACGCAGGGCGCGCCTCAGGCGCATTCATTAGCGCGAGGCCACGTGTCAGCACCGCACGGTTATTCGGCGACCGGGCCAGATCGACACAATCCGCTACCGTTCCCAGGGCGACCAAGTCGAGGAGGTGGCCAAGTCGCGGCGCGTCGGCCGGAAGGTACCCGCAGTCAATGAGTCGTTGTCGTACGGCGCAGCAGAGCAGCCAAGCCACATGAACGCCCGCGACGTAGGGGTCGGCGAATGTCGAATCCGTGCGGACCGGATTGACGCAGGCGATAGCTGCATGCGGCGGTCCCTGCTCCGGAACTCCATGGTGGTCTGTCACTATCGTCATAAAACCATGATCGCGCAGCTTCTCAATGCGGACATGGTCCGAGCTTCCCTGATCAGCCGTAATCACGAGCGCAGGACGAGGCGCCGAGTCCAAAATACGCTGGGTTACACTTTCTGAAACACCGTACCCTTCCCGCAGTCGATGGCCAATATAGCTGTGGATTCTGTGTTCTGGCACACCGAAGTAGTCCCGCAACGCGAACTTCAGCACCGAATGCCCCGAAGCACCATCGCAGTCGAAATCCGACAGCAGAATCACCGGCAACCCATCCTTTATCGCGCGCGCAACGGCCTCAGCTGCGACACCGATGTCAGGCAGGCGGTCCGGCGAATCGAGCGCACTCAGCGGCGGGCGGACAAGCAACCCCACCCTTCCTGCATCCTCGTCACCCAATCTCCCCGCGATGATTCGCGACTGAAGACGCGTATAGCCCGCAGCCATCGCCTCACGAAGGGTATCTTGGGACAATGGTCTGTCGATAATCCGCACGGGTTCTGGCATCACTCGCCATCCTGGTTGATCAGATGCAACTTGTCGCCCTTCTGTAACAGCTTCTCCCGCCGTTGCGCTTCCTTTCGCCACCGTTCCGCCTCACGCTCAGCTCGTTGACGGGCCAGAAAATGGGCTGCCTGACCACTCAGAGCAGCGCTGAGCTTGCCCTTCAGGTCCGCCACGTCTTCCCTGAGGCGGGAGATCACTTCGCTCGCGGTCCTTGGCGCGGCAACCACACCAGGATGCATCAACTCGAGGACCTTCGCCCTTTGTTGCTGATATTGACACTTTGCGTGCGCGATCAGAGTTCGTGAGTGTTTTGCCTCCTTGGCAACCGTCGAGAAATTGATTGCCAGGCGCCCTTCCGCCGCAAGGCGCTTCAATAGCGGATCCGTTGGCCTGTTCTTCTCGAGACGCTCAATGGCCTCCTCAAAATCCCTTTCGATGACCGCCCTCGGCGGCCGTCTTTTAGTGCTCGACATCGGCAATCTCCCGTTCCACGCACAGGTCCAACGGGGCGGTATTGATCCCCAAGCGCTCAAGGAGCTTTTTTGCGACTGCGGCCCGCATCGCTGCTACACGAAACATGCCGCCCTGTCCTCGCGCCTCGGCTTGCCTATGCGCGGCGGCATTGGTGATATACCGTTCCTGCCAGAACCCGACGTGACGCAAGTCCAGAATGAAGCAATCGCAACCCGCACAGAGTGACGGCTCCCGCGTGGTGAAGTTGGGGAAGGGCACGCCAATTGGACGCGTCCCCGCAGCCTTATGGCAGCCCATGGCCCCAGGGTCCATTGGGAAGCAATTACCGTGCGGGGCAAACCACATGTGCAAGCTGTTATCACGGACAAAGCGCATGACGCGCCGCCAGCCAACTTCCATATCCACACCTTCGACCAGCTTACGCACCTCATCGATCCCCTCTTCGAGCTGGGCGCCCATCTTTCCGGCGACCTTTGTCCGGCCGGTCACCATTTCGTACATCTGCATGGCCGTGAGTTGCGCTGCCATGGCATTGATCGGCTCGATTTGGATGCGATTGCGCCCCCAATAACCCCCTTCCGTGATAGCCATCGCTACATGATGGTATTGGCGCTGAACCGCCGGCAGCAGACGCGGATCGATGGACAACGCGAACTGGGCATAGGTCTTGCGAAACTGGTGCGGCCGGATGATACGGCCCTTCGATTCACGCCAGGGAATGAGGTCATTCCGGGTAATCCGGTGTGCGGATTCGTCCGGCAGGTCGGACAGATCCACCCACCGCTGAATAAAATTCTTGATGAAGCGGTTCAGCCGAGGAGTATTGAAGAGACTGATTTGCGTTTCATTGACGGCAAGATCCACTCCACTCTTAGTAGTAATCAATAGTCGATCTGTTTTGGCAAGTTTCCGTTCATGCGCGAACAGTCTGTCAAGGACCTGCATGGCACGGACCGGAAGGGGAATTTCGTCGCTACTCTTCGGCCGCATTCCGAGCAACCAATCTACATCCCGTGGAACCTCTTCTTCCTTGGTCAACTCCGATCGAAGCACGAATGCTTCATTGAGCCCCGATGCTGTCTCGACGATACGGACCCCACGTGGAAGACCAGTGTCTGGACAGGTACCTGCACGCAAAGCACATATCTCACTTGCGCGCATTCCAGTCGAGGATTGGATCGTAATGCATGCGGCGCCTGCAACAGTGGCGACCAATTGTCGCACGCGCCGCGATGCGTACGATTCGCGACCGCTTTTAGCCTGACAGCTCGTTAAGGGCTCGTGCCATGACGCAGACTCACCGTCGATGATGGAAAACGCATAGTCACTTAAGGCCGCGTCCATGCGTTTTCGGCGGGCCTGGTGAAGCCGCCATAGCTTTTCGTTGGGGGTTTCGATTGGACGATAGACCTTCTCAATTTTTTCACGTAGCCGCAAAACATCTTCCGCAGGCGCCCCTAGAAACCAAGCTGCCTTGTTCATCAGTGGAATGGCGACCTCATCGGGCAAAGGCCGGATCCAACCCCGCGCCTCGGTGATGATCCGCTTCGCAATCGAGTTGGCACCCTTCTCGTCCAGCCAAGGTCGTTCCGGCATCGGCGAGATCCCCGCCTCTCCCAGTGCTAGACGCTGCCGCCAGAGCAAATCGATGATCTTCAAGGGCATATAAGCTGCCCCTTCCCTAATAACCTCTTCGTCATCAACTTCTACAGCGACAATTGATGGTAGATCATCAATGAACGCGGCCACGAATTCCTTGTTTACATCTTTTGGCCACATCTGCCCGCGTTCAACCATCCATGGCACGACAACTCGAAGCCCTTGTGTCAGCATACCGCCATTCCCGGTTTTATATGCCTTAGCTTTGTCTCGGGGATCCACAAATAGACTCCAGACAAATCGCCGTAGCCATCCAAGCAATTGAGAATGTTCTGGGTCGAGGAGGTTACGCCCATCAGGCAACTTCATATCCCAAGTCACTTTCGATGCCAAGGGACGCTGGCCAATGCTCGGATTATCCAGCCACCAGAGCGCATCCCTCCACCGACTCCTCGAGGACACCCAAACCTCATCCAATTCACATTCGGGGCGGAGGTGGAAATGAGTGCCGGAATTGACGCGAATGATTTCTGCGGTCAACATATCGTCACTCCACCGTCGGCAAAGTGATATGGAAGCGCATGGCTGCGCTCATGACGTCACCGGGTACATGCTTCAGTAGCGCATCGAGATCAATGAACACGCGGCCATAACGCGCCCGCCAAGCCTCACCACCGATCCGGCCTTGCGCGCCGAAGATCGCCGTACGCAATGACAAGTACAACGCGACAGCTCCAGGGTCATGGATATCGGCGGCCGCCAAAGGGCAAGAGGGGCATCGGCCGTAAGCGGTGCACAACCGATTCTTGCCCTGCATCGGCCATGGCGAATCGTAAGGATCGAAGCAATGAAAGCCGGGCGTGGCGGCGCCACGATCCATGCGCGACGTCAGCCGACGTCGACGCGGATCGATCTTCCCGTCCGATCTGAACCATCGCTCCATGAAAAGCATGGCTTTTCCTAACGACTCCGCCTCCCGCCACCGCGTTCCGTCACTGACGTAATGCGTATCCGTGGTCCGAGCATTTTGGTGCCCGAGAACCTGACTCGACACCAAGATGCCCTCGCGAAGGGCAATCTCGTCGCCGATCGTGGCCCTAATCTGACTAAGCGTAAACAGCGGGAGACTATGATCCTTGCAGAACTCCATGAGGCCGCGACTCCAGGACGCATCGCTTCTGTTTATTCCCCTGTCGTTACCACCGAATCCCCGGCCAGCAGGATTCGTCCCTTGAAGCCGGCTGAAAAGGAACAACCTGTCCTTCAATGGATCAGGGACGGTCGCACGGACCAACTTCGTTAAACGCCTAAGAAGATCTAACATCGGCTGAATGCGAGCCGCCGAAATCGGGACCATGGGATCTTCGTTTGCTCGCCACTTAGTTCCACCCAATCGCACGACGGGCTGCCTGAGAAGCTCTCCAGAGTCGACATCTGACCACTCCAACTCATACAATGTCGTCGGATTCAAAGCAGATTCAATGGCCAGAAAAACCACGAGCGGCACGAGATCACGGGCATTTGGATAGAGGACCGCCTTAAGCGTCCAAATCCTATGCGCTTTCCTATCATTTGGGTTAACATAGTGATAACAATCTGGATTACTTTCTTTTATCACACCTAGCGGTGGGAGCCCTTCAGGATACTTTTGAGCGATGTAGGCGGCGCATGTACCCAGATCGGAAAGATCGCCATTTGTAGCGAGCCTTTCGCGCCCCTCCTGCAACAACCTTTCTGACCTCTCTATCTTTGCATGAAGGGCCTCAATATCCTTGGTTACCGCATTATCGATTGCTCGCAACGCTTCAAACGACAATCTTTCTCGTGCTGTGGTTCGCTGTTCCACGTTGTCCCAAGTGATGCTCGGCCTTGCATCAAAGGCCACTCGCGCCAAGCGACTGAATTCTGGAACAGACTTCAGTGCATCGAGCATGACCACCAATGCCCCGAAAGTCGTCGCCCTAGTTTTCGGATGAATTGGCCCGCCGTTCCTCCGATCAGTCTTCGTATCAAGCCATTGCTTGAACTGGTTCCATACGGGACGATCAATCTCTTCGAGACCAATATGTAACAGCTCCCTTTCCTTCAAGAAGGCTACAAATCCAGTCTGCAGCTCGGATCTGCGCCCCAGCAGTGTCTTCTGGCGCTTACCGACTCCGTAGACTCGGAAGCCCTCGGCCAGCGGCTTGGCTAGGCGCGGGGCCAGGCCCAGAAACGAAAGGTCCAAAACGTAGGGCTCACGATCCGGACCCGGAAACTCAATCCGGATATCATGAAGGTCCTTGCTGAAATATAGCGTGGTTTGTTTCAGACGAGCCGCACCCAGATCTACGATATTGGCGGTCTCTTTTGACCTCCTACGGGCCTGTGCCGCGACGGAAGCAGCCGAGCTTCGCTTACGCTTTATGTCTACGTTTTGCAGAAGAGTGGCATTAAGTTCCGGTGGTTCACCGGATGCGATGGTGACTGACTTTGCCGCCATAGACGCTTTGGCAACTCTGCTTGCAGGAGACCGCTTCTTAGCCATCCCTTTATTCCAATCCGACAAGAGATCTAATGTCCTGCTGGCCACGCGGGCCAAAGAGCTGGACAAATTTCAGATAAGTGCGAATAGTCGTTTCCAGCCGCTCATGACCCAGTTGCGCCTGAATCACCTTCCATGGTTCCGAATTCCCATTGCTCGCTTCAATCCAATAAGTGTAAACGGCATAAGTGTGCCGGAGATCATGCACGCAGTGGTTCGCGACCGAAACCTGCGTCCTTACACCGGAGTCCGGATCGATACGCTGTTTCAAACGCATCAGGCCCGCAGAAATACATGACTCGCTGACTATCGTCTCGAACCGCCGCGGGGTGAAAGGGGATCCTGGATCTGGGGAACGTGCTCCTGCCAGAAATAGGACTTTCGGCATCTTTCTTCCTTTCTTGCGCCCCAGTTCCAGTGCTTGAGCCCGCTCTCCTTTCATGTATTGGAGCGTGTCTGCGATCAACCAGTTCGGAACGGCGACGTTCCGTATCACATTACCCTTGCCAATGACTTCAACGGCTTGCTGCGAGAAGGGCGAGCCCTCATCAACATGAAACACAAGGAATTGATACGGGTTGAGCATCATGATCTCTGAAAGGCGGAGGCCAACTGCCCAACCCCAATCCGCCATAAGTCTATTTCTTGTAGGACGCAGGTCCCCTGCCGCCCTTTCTGCTGCGGAGGGACCAAGCACCGCCAGAAACTTCCTTAATTCTTTGATCTCGAACGGCCGAATAGCATTTTTCTTCGCTCGTCGAGACGGAACCAACCGCGAGGCGTCTGATAGGATGTCAAGCGATGCCTCTGAGGCTAGTCTCGCCTTCAAGACATCGGCGCTGCAGATATCACTGAAGTACGCGTTGTGTCGCCGGGCATAATCATAGAAAGCAATGACCGGCTGCATGTAAGCGATGATCGTCCCGCTACTGTAGACGTCACCCGTCACTGGACTGATAGCCGTGAACAAGCCATCCCGGAAATCAATCAAATCGTCCTGAGATGCAGTTTGCCAATCAATGTTGACTTCCAAACACCAGTTGAACCAGAACGCCAATGCGCTGGCGACATTTTTCCAGGTTCGCGGCGACGACCGGGAACCTGACTGGCAGTATTCGTCGTTAAGAAACGCGGTCGCTTCCTCGAACAGTCGCTGTTCTGGCTCCCAGAACAAACTCGGTTGCCCCACTTTCAGGCCCCCGAAGTCCTGAGTGATGTGAACCACCACGCCACTGTTCATTACTCAAGCTCCAGAGTTCAGCCTAATATAAACATTATATTCCTATAACACACTATTATCAATGATATTATTCTCATTACGTGAACGTATTTTTGCGTCCGTACCATTGATTTAATCCAGGTAAAGAAACGCCCGTTTGAATGAGCAGACCACTTAGTTATGAAGGTTCATATTGCGGCATCATAGTCACCGATGACGAGGATGCGTTCACCCCGCGCTATGGCCTCTGCCAAGGCACCGGTGGCCGGCTCGAGTCCGCTCAAGGTATCGGGCGCGGCAAGCGCCGCAAGCCCGCGGGTCTCCGCGGCGCGATCTCCGACCCCGCGGGCCGCATAGAGACGATCGAGGACCGCCTCTACGATGGCCGTCGGCGCCGATCGCGCGGTCATCGACGCCTCCACCCGGCGAACGCGCGCCACCAGCCCGGCTCCAGGACATGACACGGTCCGCGGTCGCCGATCAACGACAATCGTGCCAGCCGCCGGGCGCGCACAGCGGCGGCAAGCGGTTGCCACCAGGCAGTGACAAAGGCCTCCAGGAATGACGACCACGCGTCGGTATCCCCATACTGCACAGCACCCTGCGCCCCGCGTAATACGATCAAGGTCGCGCCTGCGTAATCGAGATCCGGGACCCCTGCCGGCAGTCCCGCCACCATAGCCCCGGTGGCCTGCGCCATGCCGCTCACGAGGGCATCGTCGGTGAACACGCGCCCAAAGGCCAAAGCGGCGCGCACGGACGCCGCGGCACGCCCCGGACCCCACAGCCAGATGCTATTGGCCTCGCCGCGTGCCGCCTCACCCCCATGGCCGGCGCTCAGGGCCTCATGCAATACCATCTGTGCCTCGTTCAAACGGGTCCGCCAATAGCGCGCGTGGCCTTCGGGCAGGTAATCATGGATATTGCGGCCGGCGACCTCGGCCATGGCGGTGGTATGCAAGGGCTCGGGGTCCGGCAGGCTCAGATACCAGCGCGTCGGCGCGAGCGCCTCGATCACCCCGCCGTCGGCGGCAAATACCTCCGCCACGCGCGCACAGAGGCGTTGTGCCTCGTGGGCGTCTAGTGTCAGGGTGTCGTTATCCAAAAGCAGCAAGCGGTCGCCATCCACCGCCAGGTGCACGGGGTCGCAGCGCACCCACCAGCGATCATCGCGCACCCGTCCTTCGCCGAGGCGCGCCAGGGCCGCGAGCCCGGTCGAGGGCGGCAGGTCGAAGAGCGTAAGGGCCCGAGCCGCATAACCTTCGTCACCCCACGCCACGCGCCGGGTGCGCGCCAGGGCCCGCGCAAGCGCCGCGGGTGGGGGCTTCGGCCATCCTGCGCCCCCGTGGAGCCCGGGCACATAGAGCGTGACCGCAGGGGCCGCGGGCGCCGGCGGCACGGTCAAGGCCCCGACAAAACGGCGCGGTGGCGGTCGGTGCGCACGCGCGCGTGATACATCCTAGGACGAACGATCGAGAATCACGGAGCGCACCGCCGCGAGTGTCGGAGGGATGGTCACGAGTTCACTCGCCCCTCCTTGACGGATGGCAACGTCGGGGTCCTTCAGGCCGTGGCCGGTGACCGTGCACACCACGGTCGTGCCCTCCTCGATGCGTCCGGCGCGCAGATCGCGCAGGGCCCCCGCCACCGACACCGCCGAGGCCGGCTCGCAGAATATCCCCTCCTCGCGCGCCATGAGTTTCTGCGTCGCGAGGATCTCGGCATCGTCGATCGCCCCGAACCAGCCGCCCGTGGCCTCGCGCGCCGATTGTGCGAGCGCCCATGATTGTGGATGGCCGATCCGGATGGCGGTGGCCACGGTCTCCGGTTCATCGACCATGCGACCCGCGACGAACGGCGCGGCGCCCGCCGCCTGATAGCCCACGAGTTTTGGGATCGCGCAACGCCCTTCCCGTGCATAGTCCCGGTATCCCAGCCAATGGGCGCTGATGTTGCCGGCATTGCCGACCGGCAGATAATGGTAGTGCGGCGCAAATCCCAGGGCATCGACGACCTCGAAGGCCGCGGTCTTCTGCCCCTGCAGGCGGTAAGGATTCACGGAATTCACCAGCGTGATGGGTGTCTCCTCGGCGATCTCCTTCACAAGCCGCATGCCGGCGTCGAAATTTCCCTGGATCTGCACCACCACCGCGCCATGGATCATGGCCTGACTTAGCTTGCCAAGCGCGATCTTGCCCTCCGGGATCAGAACGAAGGCGCTGATCCCGGCGCGCGCCGCATAGGCCGCGGCCGATGCCGAGGTATTGCCGGTAGAGGCGCAGATCACGGCGCGCGAGCCGACCTCGCAGGCCTTGGTCACGGCAAAACACATGCCACGGTCCTTGAAGGATCCGGTGGGGTTCAGGCCCTCGAACTTCACATACAGGGCCGCGGTCCGTCCCGTGGTGCGCGTCAGTCGATCCAGCCGGATGAGCGGTGTATCGCCTTCGCCCAGGGTAATGATGCGGCTGTCGTCTGCGATCGGAAGCCAGTCACGGTAACGCGCGATGATGCCGGTATAACGACTCATGGGAATTCTTGCTCCTATGCGAATGATTCGACGCGCAGGCGCCGGATCTTGCCGGTGACCGCAGACAATGCCGCAATGCGCGCAATGGCCTCGTCGATCTGGGCTTCGCGTACACCGTGAGTCAGGAGAATGACCGGCACGGTATGGGCGCCAGGCTCGGGCGGCTTTTGCAGGATCGCCTCGATGCTGATGCCAAGATCGGCCAGGATGCGCGTGATGTCGGCAAGCACACCAGGCCGATCCTCGGCCTCGCAACGCAGATAGCAGGCAGTGGTCACATCCGCCATGCCCAATATCGGGCCATCCGACAACGCGTCGGGCTGAAAGGCAAGATGCGGTACGCGCAGCTCGGGATCGGTCGTGAGCGTGCGCACCACATCAATGATGTCGGCGACCACCGCCGATCCCGTCGGTTCGGCGCCGGCCCCCGGGCCGTAGAATAGAGTCGAGCCCACGGCATCGCCGGACACCAGGATGGCATTCATGACCCCGTCGACGTTGGCGATGAGCCGCTTGTGAGGGATCAATACCGGATGAACGCGCAGCTCTATGCCATCTGACACGCGCCGCGCGATCCCGATATGTTTGATGCGATACCCGAGCTCGGCGGCATAGGCGATGTCCGCGGATTCGAGATCGCGTATGCCTTCGATATGCACCTGCGCAAACGCAAGCGGTATACCAAAAGCGATGGCAGCGAGGATGGTGAGCTTATGCGCGGCATCGATTCCGTCGACATCGAAATGCGGATCAGCCTCCGCGTAACCGAGCTCCTGGGCCTGCGCCAGCGCCGTGGCAAATTCGGTGCCATGTTCGCGCATCTCGGTCAGAATATAGTTGCAGGTCCCGTTGATGATGCCGGCGACCCCGCGGATACGGTTGCCGGCGAGCCCTTCGCGGATCGCCTTTATGATCGGGATCCCGCCGGCCACCGCTGCCTCAAAGGCCACCACCACACCCCGTGCGCGCGCAGCCGCGAAGATCTCGTTGCCGGCAGTGGCAATCAAGGCCTTGTTGGCGGTGACGACATGCTTACCCTTGGCAATGGCCGCCAGGATGTAGGAACGGGCCGGCTCGATGCCGCCCATGGTCTCGACCACGACCTCTATGGTTGGGTCGTCCAGGATCATGGCGGCATCCGTGGTGATGAGCCCCTCGGGCACCGCCTGCGCGCGGCGCTTGCCCGGGTCGCGCGTCAGGATCTTCACGATCTCTATGCCGCGCCCGGCACGGCGCGCGATCTCATGGGCGTTGCGCGTCAATACCGCGACCGTGCCGCCGCCCACGACCCCGAACCCCAAAAGGCCGACACGGACCGCCTTCACAACGCTTCCTTCGCCGGCATGCCGGCACGCCGCAAAAGGTCGCGGATGCTGCGCACCGCCTGACGCGTGCGATGCTCGTTCTCGATGAGACCGAAGCGCACATAATCGTCGCCATATTCGCCAAAGCCAATACCGGGCGACACCGCCACCTTGGCCTCGAGCAGGAGCTTTTTCGCGAACTCCAGCGACTTCATCTCCCGGAACGGCTCAGGGATCCTGGCCCATACGAACATCGTCGCCTTGGGTACGTCCACCTCCCAGCCGGCGGCCTTCAGGCCGTCGCACAGGACATCGCGACGGCTCTGGTACCGGTCGCGGATCTCGCCTACACACTCCTGTGGCCCCTCGAGCGCGAGAATCGCGGCGATCTGGATGGGCGTGAACATGCCGTAATCGAGATACGACTTCATACGCGCCAGCGCCGCCACCAGCTCGCGGTTACCGCACATGAAGCCCACCCGCCATCCCGGCATGTCATAGCTCTTTGAAAGCGTGAAGAACTCGACGGCGACCTCCTTGGCCCCAGGTACCTGCAGGATCGATGGGGCCTTGTAGCCGTCGAACACGATATCGGCATAGGCAAGATCGTGGATTACGTATATGCCATGATCCCGCGCCACTGCGATCACTTTCTCGAAGAAGTCGAGATCGACGCATTGCGCGGTGGGGTTGCTGGGAAAGTTCAGGACCAGCATCTTGGGCTTGGGCCAGCAGTTGCGGATCGCGCTTTCGAGCTCGGCGAAGAAATCGCCGCCGGGCACGAGCGGCACGTGCCGGATGTCGGCGCCGGCGATCACAAAGCCATAGGGATGGATCGGGTAGCTCGGGTTGGGCACCAGGATCACATCCCCGGGCCCTGTGGTCGCGAGCGCGAGATGCGCCAGGCCCTCTTTTGAGCCGATGGTCACGATCGCCTCGCGATCCATGTCGAGCGTAACGCCATAACGGGTCTCGTACCAGTGGCAGATCGCGCGCCTCAAACGCGGTATCCCCCGGGATACCGAATACCGGTGCGTATCACCCCGTTGCGCGGCCTCGCACAACTTGTCTACGATGTGCTGGGGCGTGGCGTGATCGGGATTGCCCATCCCGAAGTCGATGATGTCCTCGCCGCGCCGTCTGGCCTCGGCTTTCAGGTCGTTTACAATGTTGAAGACGTACGGCGGTAATCTCTTTATGCGGGGAAACTGATCCATACTCCACCTGGGGTGCCCGGACGGGCCGGCGGCGCGTCCGGCCGGTCCAGATGCCGTGAGAAGAGCGGCGCGCCAACCACGGCCGTTTGAACCGCGAACATACGGGCGAACCGCCGCCCTGTCAATGTCGATCGGAGGACTTTCGTGAAGATTCACCTGGATACCGGCGACGGGCGGCGCCTCATTCGGGGTTACGACCCGGGCCGACTGCGCATCGACGACCTCGTCTACGAACACAGCGTCATTCTCATGCCAGACGAGGTGGTCCCGGATTGGCGTCCCCGGCATTTCGGGGAGCTCGATGCCGCGAGTCTCGCGGAACTCGCCGCGGGCGCTCCGGAGATCATCCTGCTCGGCACCGGCGGCGTGCTGCGTTTCCCGCCTCCGGCATGGCTCGCCCCGTTTATGCACGCCCGGATCGGTGTCGAATGCATGGACACCGCCGCCGCCTGCCGGACCTACAATCTCCTCATGAGCGAGGGGCGCCGGGTGGCTGCCGGCCTGCTGCTCGCAGACCCCCCGCCCGAACCGGCGCTATCGCCAGGACCGCGATGAGCGCCTAAAAAAGCGCGTCCATCGAGTAACCGCCCCTTTCGAGCATGCCGCGCAGGCGCCGCAAGGCCTCCACCTGGATCTGGCGGACGCGTTCGCGCGTCACGCCGATATCCGCGCCCACCTGCTCCAGGGTCGAGACATCGCGACCGTTCAGGCCGAAGCGCCGCTCCACTACCTCGCGCTGCTTCTCGTTCAACTCCGAGAGCCATGCCGCGATCTGACCATGGAGGTCCTCGTCTTGCAGGATCTTCTCCGGGTTCGCGGTCTTGTCATCGGCGATGGCATCGAGCAGTGAGCGGTCGGGGTCGATGTCGCGGGGCGCGTCGACCGAGGCGATGCGCTCGTTCAAACCCATCATGGCGCGGACATCGGCGATCGGTTTGTCGAGCAGGAGCGCCACTTCCTCAGGCGTGGGTTCGTGGTCGAGCTTCTGGGCCAGATGGCGGGCGGCCCGCATGTAGATGTTGATCTCCTTCAAGATATGGACCGGCAGGCGTATCGTGCGCGTCTGGTTCATGATCCCGCGCTCGATCGTTTGCCGAATCCACCATGTGGCGTAGGTCGAAAATCGGAAGCCGCGCTCGGGATCGAATTTCTCGACGGCGCGTATGAGTCCAAGATTGCCTTCCTCGATCAGGTCGAGCAAGGCCAGTCCGCGATTCATGTAGCGGCGCGCGATCTTCACCACGAGCCGCAGGTTGCATTCGATCATGTGATGGCGCGCCGACGTGTCGCCTTGCAAGGCCTTGCGCGCGTAATAGACCTCTTCCTCGGCCGTGAGCAACGGCGAAAATCCGATCTCGCGCAGGTAGAGCTGTGTGGCATCGGCCTGCGGACCGGCCGTGTCCTCGCTTTCGCGCTCCGGGGCACCCTCGGCCGTCGCCGCCCCGTCACCGGCCCCCTCCAAGGCCTCCTCTGTGTCCGTCCCCTCAAGAGCTTCCGGCTCCGGTGCCTCTACTGTATTCTCGTCCAGTTCCGATTCGACCATGAGCGGTTGCACCTCTTTTCTCGCTAGTGGTGTCGTACGGGCAGATAGCGCAGGGGGTCCACCGGAATTCCGCGCCGGCGGATCTCGAACTCGAGCTCCACACGGTCGGTACCGCTGTCCCCCATAACGGCGATCACCTCGCCTTGCCGCACCATCGCCCCCTCCTCGACCTTAATGCGCGCATTATGCGCATACGCACTTAGGTACTCATTATTTTCTTTAATGATAATAAGCTTACCGTAACCAGGAAGTCTACTGCCGCGATAGACGACTCGCCCGGCGGCAGCGGCGCGTACCGGCTCCCCAGGCCGCCCGAGGATATCGATGCCGCGATTGCCCGGGCGACCGCTCAATGGGCCGCGCCCGAAGGTCTCTTTGACCGCCCCACGTGCCGGCCATATCCAGTGCACCGCAGACACACGCATCCGCGGTTGCGCCGGCCGGCTTGGCACGCGCTGCGCGAGCGGCATCGAAAGAGGTCTTGAAGGGGGCCTGACAGGCCTTCCTGCAGGCGGCGGTGCGACCCTGTCACGCCGCGGCGCGCTTAATCTCAAGCGCTCCCCCACTTCTATGCGGTAGGGTGCCGGGATATGGTTCCAGCGGGCCAGGGTCCGGTAGTCGTGGCCGGTCTCGAAGGCGATACTATAGAGGGTGTCCCCCGGCAGGACCCGGTAATAGCCGCGACCCCCGGCCAGTGCCATGCCGTCGTTATGGATAGGCGCGGGGATGCGGGCCACGCACCCGGCGAGCAGCGCGAGCATGCACCCAACGAGCAGGGCGCGGCGCATCCTTACACGATTCCGCCAGGGAGCAGCGGCACGAAATTGACCGCTTCGAGGCGCTCAAAGGACACGGCCGTGCCGCGCCGACGATACAATAGGAGTTCCTGCCCGTCCCCACCCACCGGTACCATAAGACGCCCACCCTCCTTTAGCTGACTAAAGAGCGGGGTCGGGACCGTACGCGCCGCAGCGGTCACAATGATGGCATCGAACGGCGCCTCTTCCGGCCAGCCCTCGCAACCATCGGCGTGACGGACGCTGATATTGGCAAGCCGCAGCATCTGGAAGCGCTGACGCGCGGTGCGCACTAGGCCCGCTATGCGCTCCACCGTATAGAGATGACCGGCAAGCCGCGCCAGCACCGCGGCCTGGTATCCGGAACCGGTCCCGATCTCCAACACCCTCTCGAGCGGTCCCGAGGCGCGCAGTGCCGCGGTCATGCGCGCCACGATGTAGGGCTGGGAGATGGTCTGACCGTGCCCTATCGGCAGGGCCGTATCCTCGTAGGCGCGGCTTGCCAAGGCCTCGTCGACAAAGAGGTGCCTGGGGACCGCCGACAGGGCCGCAAGGGTCTCCTCATCGCGTATGCCCTGCTCGCGCAGCCGCCCTATGAGGCGCTCGCGGGTACGCGCCGAGGTCATGCCGGCGCCGGCGCGCGATTCCGCGCTCACAATGTCTCCCGGCACCAGGCCTTCAGGGCCTCAAGGGTGTTGTGGCGGGTGAGATCGGCATGCAGGGGCGTGATCGAGACATAGCCCGCGGCGATGGCATGAAAATCGGTGCCCGGGCCGGCGTCATCGGCGCTGCCCGGCGGCCCCACCCAATAGATCGGGCGCCCCCGGGGATCGTGCGCGGCAATCACCGGCTCCGCCTTATGGCGATGCCCGAGACGGGTCGCCTCGAAGCCGCGCAGATCGCCATAGGCGACATCGGGCACGTTTACGTTCAGCACCGTGTCCGCGGGCATGGTCTCGGGCGTCAATGACGCAAGCAGGCGTTCGATGACCGCCGCCGCGGTCGGGAAATGCACCGGATTGGGCGAGGCCAGCGACACGGCAACGGACGGCAAGCCGAGAAACCGGCCCTCCATGGCCGCCGCCACCGTTCCGGAATACAAGACGTCATCGCCGAGATTGCCACCGTGATTGATGCCGGCGATGACGATATCAGGCTCGTGCTCAAGGAGCCCGGTGATAGCGACATGCACGCAGTCGGTGGGCGTGCCATCGACAAAGAAAAACCCGTTGGCGGCGCGTGCCACGCGCAACGGCCGCAACAGGGTGAGCGAATTGCTCGCCCCGCTGCGGTCACGATCCGGCGCCACCACGGTGACCTCGGCGGTGCGTGCGAGATGCGCAGCGAGGCATCCGAGGCCGGCGGCCATATATCCGTCATCGTTGCTGATCAATATCCGCTTCACGGCTCACTGCACATGCGGCAAAGGGGACAACCACTGGGCCACGAAGGTCTGGCTCATGGTCGCGCCCAGATGCTGGGCAAAACGGGTCACAAGCCCCTCCTTCGGTGAAAAATCGACGATACGAGGTGCGTTGAAGAGATGCCGGGCTACCTGCCCGACAGTCCCGAATCCATCGATCAGACCCAATTGGCGGGCGCGATAGCCCGTCCATATCAAACCACTGAAGAGTCCGGGATGCGGACGCAGGCGTGCCCCCCGGCCCTTTTTCACGGCCTGAATGAACTGCGCGTGGATCTGCGCCAGCATCTTCTCGGCAAACGCCTTGTGGGCCTTGGTGAGCGGCGAGAACGGGTCCAGGAAGTCCTTGTTGGCGCCGGCCACCAAAAGCCGCCGCGTGACACCGATCTTATGCATGAGCCGCGTGTAGCCGAACCCGTCCATAAGCACGCCGACCGAGCCGACCAGGCTTGCGGGGTTGGCATAAATCCGGTCGGTAGCCACCGCCACATAATAACAACCGGAGGCACACAGGTCTTGGACCACAGCGTACACCGGGGTGTGCGGATAGCGCGCCCGCAACCGCCAGATCTCGGCGTTGATGTCGCTTGCCTGCACCGGACTGCCGCCGGGGCTGTCGACATCGAGGATCACACCCGCCGGATGCGCGGCGAAGGCATGGCGCAAGGCGGCGTCGATCGGGCGGGCGCTGGCCGGACCGCCCTCCTGAATGGTGCCGTCCATGCGTACCAGCGCGGTAAACCGCCCGGCAAGCCCGGTGGCGCGCATCTGCGCCCCCTCGTAGCTCAAAAACAGTGCCACGATTAAGGTGATGACCAGAAAACGGAAGGCCAGCGTCCAGCGACGGCTGCGCCGCTGTTCGTGCAAGGCCGCGAACGCAAGTTTCTCGAGCGTCGCGCGCGCCCAGTCTTCCTTAAGCCCCAAGCGATCGTCCCGGTCCGATCGCCCGTCGTGCCCCCCATCGCGCTGCTCGTCGTTATCATCACTCATCGCCCGCCTCCTCCACGACCACCATCCCCTCTTGTTCCCGGCAGGTCAGGGCCGCGAGGCCCTGATTCCGGCACGGCCCACCCAGGCAGCGGCCGTCGGCCGGATCATAGCGCGCCCCGTGCACGGAACACACCAGGATCTCGCCTCCGGAATCAAAGAATCGCCCTTCCTGCCAATCGAGCTCCAGACCGCGGTGCGGGCAGTGGTTGCGATAGGCATGCACCACCCCGTGATGGCGTATGACGAAGGCCTCATCCTCGGACTTTAGCGCAAACCGCCGCCCGGGACCGCCATCCTCCAGGCCATCGCTTCGGCACACGACTAGGACAGCCATGCGCACAGTTCCGGAAAGGTCTGGACGCACAACCGCGGCTCATGAATGCGCAATTCCGCGGGATCGTGGACCCCATAGGTCACCGCCACACTGTCAATGCCGGCGCGCGCAGCCATCTCGATATCGTAGCTCGTATCGCCGATCATGAGCGCCTCCGCGGCCTCTACCCCGGTCTCCGCCAATATCTCGTGGAGCATGAGCGGGTCGGGCTTGGAGCGCGTCTCGTCGGCTGAGCGTGTCGTGCAAAACAGCGCACGCATCCGGCTTTCCTCAAGGGCCGCATCCAGGCCGATCCGTGACTTGCCGGTCGCCACCGCCATCCGGTAGCCACGCGCGTGGAGGTCCTTGAGCCCGGCTGCGACCCCTGGAAAAAGCGGCGTGGGCGTGTCATTCAAGCGCAGAAAATGCTCGCGGTAACGGCTGGCGATCGCCTGGCGCCGAGCGATCGCCTCCCCGGGCAAGAGCCGCGCCAGGGCCTCGGCGGCCCCAAGGCCTATGGTCTTGCGGATCGCCTCGTCGGTCAGCGTGCGCCACCCACAGTCGTGCGCCGCGGCCTGAAAGCAGCGCACGATACGCTCCGCGGAATCCATGAGGGTCCCGTCCCAATCAAAGATCAGAAGTTCGTACGCCTTACCCATCAAGCGACTCCAGTACCCGCACGAGATCCTTTGGCAGCGGCGATTCGATATCCACGGTCTGGCCCGTGGCCGGATGCGGGAACGACAGACGCGCGGCATGCAAAAACAGCCGCGCAAGACCCCTCTGTTTCCATACGCCCGCGGCCTTGGGGTCCCCGTAGCGCTCGTCGCCGGCCACCGCGTTCCCGAGATACGCGGCATGCACGCGGACCTGGTGCGTGCGCCCGGTGCCTAGGCGGACGTCGGTCAAGGTGGCATCGCGAAAGCGCCGGCGCGGCGCAAAGTGCGTCTGCGCGGGCTTGCCGGCGGCATCCACGACCACCCGCCGCTCGCCGGTCTCGCGGCGCAAGAGCGGCGCGTCCACGGTGCGTGCGCCGCCCGCCCATACGCCCTGCAGGAGCGCGACGTAGTGTTTGCCAAAGTGTCCGGAGCGCAAAGACTCGTGCAGGCCCCGAAGCGCCGAGCGCCGCTTGGCGATCAAGAGGCAGCCGGATGTCGCGCGATCGAGCCGATGCACGAGTTCCAGGCCGCGGGCCGCCGGACGTAGCGCGCGCAATGCCTCGATGACCCCGAAAGACAGGCCGGACCCGCCATGCACCGCCATCCCGGAGGGCTTATCCAGCACCAGCAGCCAGTCGTCCTCGAACAGAATGAGATCGGCGAGCCACGCGAGATCCGGGGCCGGTGGCGGCGGCGCCTTGACGTCTATCGGGGGGATACGCACGACATCACCGACCTGCAGGCGATAATCCGCCTTACGCCGACCCTTATTGATGCGGATCTCGCCTTTGCGGACAATCCGATAGATATGCGTTCGGGGAACGCCCTTTAGGACCGCCAGAAGAAAATTATCCAGGCGTTGCCCGGATCGCTCGGCATCTATCGTCACCAAGCGAACCGCCGACGCCGCCTTGTCGTGCCAAGACATCAGGGGAAGCCAAAGATTGCCGGGGCGCAACCCGGCTGCTATAGTGCGCCTTCGTATGCGACCGATATTAGCAAGCTTTCCGGCTGCATACAAAACGATTTTCGAAGGTCGACCGTGCCGGTCGCCTTCACAAGGGTATCGCACCCCTCGCCCAACCGGAGAGGTGCTCGGATGTACGCCCCCTGGCCCGGGAGGCGGAAAGTCTACAGCGACGGGTTTCAAAGCGGATTCATGCCCTTAATCCGGGCCCTTTCTTCGCCGCCCACACTCGCGTGGACTGCCGACCTCCCTCACGGCCGGGGTCGTGCGCCGCAACGCGGCGGAGTCAGGATTCATGAAAAGAATGCTTTTTAATGCCACCCACTCGGAAGAACTGCGAGTGGCGATCGTCGACGGCCAGAAATTGATCGACCTGGACATCGAATCGGCCAACTATCAACAAAAGAAAGGCAATATCTACAAGGCGCGCGTGACTCGCGTGGAACCTAGTCTCGAGGCGGCATTCGTCGACTACGGGGCCGAGCGGCAGGGCTTCCTGCCCTTAAAGGAGATCTCGCGCAGCTATTTCAACGGGGCCGAGAACAAGGGCGCGCAAGGTCCGGTACGCATCAAGGACGTCATCCGCGAAGGCCAGGAGATCGTCGTCCAGATCGAGAAGGAGGAGCGCGGCAACAAGGGCGCGGCCCTCACCTCTTTCATCAGCCTCGCCGGTCGCTATCTGGTACTGATGCCGAACAATCCCAAGGGCGGCGGCATCTCGCGTCGCATCGAGGGGGAGGAGCGGGCCGAACTGCGCGACACCATGGCCCAGCTGAAGCTGCCGGACGACTATTCCGTCATCATCCGCACGGCGGGCATCGGCAAGAGCGTCGAAGAGCTCCAGTGGGACCTCGATTATCTGGTGCAGTTGTGGGATGCCATCACGCGCGCGAGCGAAGACCAGCCGGCGGCCTTCCTGATCTATCAGGAAAGCAGCCTCGTCATTCGCGCAATCCGCGATTATCTGCGCAGCGACATCGGCGAAATCCTGATCGACAACCAGGATATCTACGAACGCGCCCTGAAATTCATGCAGCAGGTCATGCCGCAGAACGTCGGCAAGCTCAAGCTCTACGAAGATGAGATCCCGCTGTTTTCGCGTTACCAGATCGAACATCAGATCGAGTCGGCATTTTCCCGCGAGGTCCATCTGGAATCCGGCGGCGCGGTGGTATTCGACCACACCGAGGCGCTGGTCACGATCGACGTCAACTCGGCGCGCGCTACGCGCGGGAGCGACATCGAGGAAACCGCGCTCAATACCAACCTCGAGGCCGCCGAAGAGATTGCCCGGCAGCTGCGTATCCGTGATCTTGGGGGCCTGATCGTCATCGATTTCATCGATATGACGCCGACACGCAACCAGCGTGCCGTGGAAACGCGCCTGAGCGAGGCGCTCAAGGCCGACCGCGCGCGTGTACAGGTCGGACGGATCTCCCGTTTCGGGCTCCTCGAGATGTCGCGCCAACGGTTACGGCCGTCGCTCGGCGAGTCCAGCAGCCTGACTTGTCCGCGCTGCGAGGGTACCGGCCATATCCGGAGCGTGCCCTCGTCCGCGCTGCAGATCCTACGCTTCATCCAGGAAGAGGCGATGAAGGAGAATACGGCGGCGCTGCATGTGCACCTGCCGCTCGCCACCGCAACCTTTCTCCTGAACGAGAAACGCCATGAGATCAGCGGCATCGAATCGCGTCTGGGTACGCCCATCACGATCGTTCCGAGCATCGATCTCGAAACCCCGCACTACCGAATCAAACGTCTGAAGGCCGAGGAGATCGAGGCCGAGCGCATCGCGCCAAGCTATTTGATCCCGCTCGAGATCGAACCCGAAGAACCCTCGCGCCCCTCGAACCCGATCATGGAGCGGCCGGCCGTAGGCCAACTGGCACCGATTGCGCCGCCCCGACCGGAGGCTGCGAACCCGCCGTCCCCCGCTCCCGCCAACGGACTGATACGATCCTTCTTGCATCGCCTCCTGGGCGGCGGCAATGCGCCCGTACCCACGCAAGCCCCGGCCGCTGCCGAGGCCGCCCCGGCGGCCCCCACGGCACGGCCCGCGCGTCCGCCCCGGCGCGCCGCAACCGGCCGCAACCGGCCACCGGCCAAGGCCCCCGCGGAAACGCGTGAGCGGCCGCGTGAGGTCGCGCCCGAGAAAGCGGAACGCAGTGAGCGCGCCGGGGACCGCCCGGCAGACAAGGGAGACCGCCCGGCACGGCCTCGCGGTCACCGGGCTCGGCGCGGCGGCCGTGGCCGCCATGGCGGCGAGCGCGGGGATACCGCAGCGGCCAGCCCGGAGAGCGCGAGCGGAAACCAGATGACGGCAACGGCAGACGCCCCGGCCCCCTCCGGCGAGCCCATGCGCGACACCGCGCCGGTCCAGGATCGGGGCGGACATCCGCTCCCGGCCACGCCGGAACCGGCTGTGCACCAGGAACCGGCTGTGCACCAGGAACCGGCTGTACGACGGCCGGAGGAACCCGAGGCGCGGCCCGTGCGCGAGACCGAACGGCAGGAGACACCGAGCGACGAGTGACACCGTCCCAACCCACCCCACCGGCCAAGGCCGGTGGGCTTCTTGCCCCTAGCCCAGACGGGAACCGGTTGGCACAGCCAACCGGCCCCGGCCTTCAAATGGGGCGGTGAATATCCGCCTTCTATACCGAAACCGTCGGCACCTTATTTGGTCTGCCATCCGCACACCAACCGAGAGACCCCTTCCCTTCAGTGATCGGTGGTGGCCTCTGGTGGGAGATAATCCGGCGCGCTACGGGACCGATCTGGCCCCGGGGTTTCTAGGCGCGCGTAAGCCGGGTCTCGATATCCGCAAGTAGACCCTGGGCGGCCTCTTCGAGCAGCGCATAGACCCGCTCGAATCCCTCAGGCCCACCATAATATGGGTCTGGAACGTCGCGAACCCGCGTGTTGCGGGCAAAATCCAGGAACAGTTGCACCGAGGCCTGCGGGCCCCCGCCGAGGGCCTCCAGGTGCGCCAGATTGTCGCGGTCCATGGCCAGCACATAATCGAAATCGCGAAGATCGGCCGCAGTAACCTTGCGTCCGACGAGCCCCTCGATGTCGATACCGTGGCCTGCCATGGTGCGACGGGCGCGCTCGTCCGGGGGTTCGCCGATGTGATAGCCGTGGGTGCCTGCGGAATCGATTTCGATGAGCCCATCGAGCCCCTTGCGGGTCACGAGTTCGCGGAACAGACCCTCGGCCATGGGCGACCGGCAGATGTTACCGAGACATACGAACAACACGCGTATCATAAGGGCGCCTGGGGCGTCCGTTGCACGGGCCATCGGATCCCCGACTCGGTCAGCGCCAGCAAAAACACGAGAGCCACAGGTGCGAAAAATATCGCCGGCCATACCACGGGCATGAACACCATACCGCTTGGCTTGGCAAGCTGCGCACCAACCGCATAGACGGCCAGCAGCCCCTGAAAGGTACTCATACCGATCACGAGCGGCGCGCGCTGCCAGACGCACGCGACGCCCTGGACGATGACCTCGCGAATCCGGCGCGCCGGATCCACCACCGCTCGCGCATAGGCGATCATGGACATGCCGCCCCATAACAATGCCGCACCGCCGGCCATGACCAACACCGCCGCGAGCAGGCCGATCCCGGCGACGACGCCCGCATATCCGGCATAGCGGCCCCAAAAGGCGAGCACCTCGGGAAGGTGGCCGACCATCCACGCCAACGCGACGAACAGCAAAACGATCATGGTGCCGGCCAGTGCCAACCAGGCCGTCACACCGTACGCGCGGCGCACGAGGTCGCGCCATGCGATAGGTGCGGTGGTATGCAGCTTCTGGAGATAGAGATAACGCACCACCGGCGCGCACCCGAGCCATGCTAAAAGCGGCCACAGGCTCGTGGTTCGTGAATGGTATCCGACCAGGATCGCGCCGATCAGCTCGAAGGCGATGAGGCCCGCGGTCCAACGGCTACTATAGGCGCGGATCGCCGCCGCCCGGATCCGGATCACGCAGGCCTCCATAGGACGTTGGCGCGCGCCAGATCCTCTTCGGTGTCGACGCCAGGACCGGGATCGGCATCCGTCACGATGACCCCGATCGCCGCACCGTGATCCAGGGCCCGCAACTGCTCGAGACCCTCGCGTTGCTCCAGCGCGCTCGGACCCCAGCCGGTAAACATCCGCACGAAGCCCGCGCGATAGGCATACAACCCGATATGTCCAAGAAACGCCGACGGCATCGCCGGATCGCGCGGCCATGGGATGGGTGCGCGGGAAAAGTACAGGGCGCGGCCGCTCGTCTCGCACACCACCTTCACGAGATGCGGGCTCGCAAAGGCCTGCGCGTCTTGCATGCGCCGCGCCGCCGTCGCTATTTGCCATTGCGGATTATCGCGCAAGGCACGCGCCACCGCGGTCACGAGTGCCGGCGGCATGAGCGGTTCATCACCCTGAAGATTGACAACAATGGCCTCATCGGGGAGCGCCAGCAACGCGATGGCCTCGGCGATCCGGTCGGTTCCGGAGGCATGGGTGGCGGCGGTCATCACGACCTCGCCGCCGGCGTCCTTCACGACCGCGGCGATTCGCGCATCATCGGTGGCGACGGTCACGCGCGCCGCGCCGCTTGCCATCGCCCTTTCCCGCACGCGCAGGATCAAGGGGCGTCCGGCGACCTCCCGTAACGGCTTGCCCGGCAGCCGTGTCGCACCGTAACGCGCAGGGATGATGACGTGCACTAGCCGAGGTCCTTCAGGTCCTCATCGTTCAAGGTGCGCCCCTCTTCCTCGAGCATGACCGGGATGTCGTCGCGGATCGGGTAGGCCAGACGGCAGGCGCGGCACGCCAATTCCCCGGCCTCGCGCCGATAGCGCAATGGCCCCTTGCAAACCGGGCATACCAATATCTCCAAAAGTCGCCTGTCCATATCGTATCCTTCCCCTCCATCAGGGCACATTGTAAAACAGGAGGTGCGCGCCGGCTACGATCGAAGGCCGGGCGCAGGCCCGGCCGCGTTCATGATCGCGGCTTAAGGCGGGCGAGAACGCGACGTGCCAGTTCTTCGTCGACCACCGCCCGCACCGGCACATACCAGAGCCCGGAGCGTCCCAGGGATTCGCACTTTACCGCATCTTTTTCCGTCATGACTACCGGATCATCCGTATCGAACTGGAGGTCTTCGGCAGAATATCGATGATGGTCGGGAAACGGATGGGCAATGACCTCGAGCCCCCACCTCTCCAGGGCCCGAAAGAAGCGCTGCGGGTGGCCGATGCCCGCCACGGCATGCACGCGCCGCAGATCCGCAAGCCCCACCTCGGCGTGGCCGCCGACGGCATAGGCCCTATCGCCGGTAAGCCCCATGGCCCACTCGCCGGCCGCGGCCTGCCCCTGCGTCACGCGAAAATCCAGGCGATCCCAGCGGGTGCGGGGTTCGCGCAACGGACCCCCCGGCAGGCACAACCCGTTTCCAAAGCGCCGCACCCCGTCGAGGATACCGATCTCCAGACACCGCCCCAGACGATAATGCTGCAGACCATCGTCCGCCACGATCACATCGCACCCGACTTCGACCAAGGCCCGTGCGCCCGCCACCCGGTCGCGGGCGGCGATGACCGGCCCGGGGGCATGGCGCGCCAGCAGTACGGCCTCATCGCCGGCGCACCCCGGATCGCTATGCGCGTCCACGCGCAGCACGCCGCGGTTGCGACCCCCGTAACCGCGCAATACGATGCCCGGGCGCAACCCGGCGGCCGAAAGCCGTGCGCACAGCCACAAGACGAAAGGCGTCTTTCCGGTCCCGCCCACGGTCACGTTACCGACCACGATGACCGGGACCGGAAGCCTCTGGACGGTGCGCACGCCGGCCGTATAAAGGCGCCGGCGCAAGATTGCCAGCGCGCAATAGAGGACACTCACCGGCCATAACACCCGGCTCCAAAGACCGGTCGCAGCCCAATGCCGCCAAGGATCGCTCAGCACGCGCAGACCTGTGCCACCAGCGATTCGGCGGCCTCCCCGGCCGCACGCCGCTCCTGCCAGAAATACCGTCGCAAGGCGTCGGCGGCCACGCGCGCCGCCCCGGGGTTCGCCAAAAGCCACGCCCAGTACGTCACGAGCTCGGTGGTCGCGACTTCGGCGAGTGGCGCCGCCCCCGGCAGGTCGAGACCCGCCACATGCGCCGCGCTCACCACGCGCCCTCCCGCGAGCGCCGCCCATAACAAGGGTTCCGGCGGCATCATGAGATGGATAGCCGTGCAGCTCGCCGCGAGCGCCGGCCAAAACCGCTCCTCATCCACCCATACCACGCTGCCTGGCGCGAGCGGGCGGCGATCCTCGTTCCAGGCGCTCAGGCGCTTTGCGCCCGCAGTCGGGCTGCCGAGAAACAGGATATCCTGGGTACCCCCCGGGGACGCCTGCCAGGCCTGCGCAAGGCGCGCGGCGATCGCCGGCGAGGCATCGGTCACCCAGAACAAGGCGCGCGCATGGGCCCCGGCCAACCCCTGAAAGACCGGCTCCACCTGCGCCACGGCAAGCCGTGCGTAAAAGGGCGCGGCGCAATGCGCCAGACCGCGCCAGGCCTGCTGCTCGCTCGCGGTCTGCGGAAAGCCCATACACCCCTCGGCCGCCGCCCCAGGTCGGCCATGCACGATACAGCAAGGCACGCCGGCGGCCTTCAGTCCGGCCGCGAGATGCGGTCGCATGGCCTCGCCGAGCGCCACCACATAGGCCGGGCGCAGCCGTTCCAGAATGCGTCGCGTGGCGGCGCGCCGATCCGCGGGCCCGTAGGCAAAGCCGAGGTTGGTGATGGCCTTGAGCCGGGCGAGCATCGCTTGGTGCTCATACTCGAATGTCACGACGATCGGCCGGTCCGCGCTGCGTTCGCGCACCGTGCCCGCGATCTCCGCGGCCAGCCGCCCGTTCACCTCGCGCGCATCGGACTTGATCCATATCAGGCGCGCGCGCGCCGGCGGCGGCCGCAACAAACCGAGACGGGCGTTGGCGCGCGCGGTATTGCCGCTCAAGCGGTCGCGAACGTCCGCCACAACCCCTGCAAGCAGCCGTCCTTCATAGACACGATCAGCCATGAAACTGCATCTGGTGCAGTCGCGCATACATCTTGTTCTGCGCCATAAGCTCGGCATGCGTCCCGCGCTCCACGACCCGACCCTTGCTCATGACGAGGATGCAGTCGGCATGCTCTATCGTCGATAAACGGTGCGCAATGACGATCGTCGTGCGATTTTGCATGAGCCGGATCATGGCGGCTTGCACGTGCCGCTCGGACTCGGTGTCGAGCGCCGCGGTCGCCTCATCGAGGATCAGGACCGGGGCATTCTTCAGCAACGCGCGGGCAATGGCGATGCGTTGACGCTGTCCGCCTGATAGCCTTACCCCGCGCTCCCCCACCAACGTATCCAGGCCGCGCGGGAGATCCTTCAAAAACTCCGCGACATGGGCCGCCTCGACGATCTCCATGAGCCGCGCATCGTCGGTCACGCCCTTGTGCCCGTAGAGGATGTTCTCGCGGATCGTCGAATCGAACAGTACCGTCTCCTGGCTTACGAGCGCGATATGCGAGCGCAGGTCGGCAAGCGTGATCTCGCGCGTATCCACGCCGTCTAGGGTGATATAGCCGGACTCTGCGTTATAAAAGCGCGGCAGCAGATTGGCTATGGTGGTCTTGCCGCTCCCCGAGGTGCCGACCAACGCCACCGTCTGCCCGGCGGGCACGGTAAAAGACACCTCGTTGACTGCCTTCCGACCTTCCGGACTATATCGAAACGAGACATTGTGATAGGCCACATCCCCGCGCACATCGGTCAACACGCGCTGCCCGGTCTCGGTCTCGAGCGGCTGATCGATGAACGAAAACACGCTCTGCGACGCGGCCATGCCGGTCTGCAAGGTCTCATTGACCTGCGTCAGCCGCTTGATGGGCGCAAGCAGCATCATCATCGCCGCCACGTACGACATGAAGCCGCCGACAGTCGCGTGCGGCTCGCGCATCGCCGCGTACACCACCCACGCCAGCGCCGATGCGGCCATCAGCTGCACCACCGGCACCCCCGAGGCCGCGACGCGCGTGCGCCGCATGTTCTCGCGCCGATTGGCCTCATTGGCCTGCGTGAAGCCGCGCAAGGCCTCGTCCTGGCCGGCAAAGGTCTTTATGACCCGGTGTCCGTCCGCGGCCTCCTGAACGACATGCGAGATCGCCCCCATGGAGTCTTGAATCGAACGGCTGGTGCGCCGGAAACGCTTGCCCATGCGGCGATTCACCCACGTGATCACCGGCGCCGCCACCAGGATGGCGATGGTCAGCTTCCAGTTCAGATAGAACATCCATCCGAGCAGACCGAGGACGGTGGCGTTGTCCTTCACCAGCGTCGACAAGGCGCGCGTGGCGGCACTTGCCACCTGCTCGACGTCATAGATGAGTTTGGCTATGAGAACCCCGGAGGAATGGGCGTCGAAGAAGGTCGTCGGCAGATAAAGGAGATGCGTGAACATCTGGCCGCGAATATCGAAGACTACCCGCCGGCCGACCCAGTTCATCAGGTAATTGGCGGCAAACGACGCCACCCCGCGCACCAGGAACAGCCCCACGACCGCGATCGGCATAAGGCGCATGCTCACTGGGTTCCTGTGCACAAAACCACCGTTCAGGAGGGGGCGCATGAGCGCGGCAAACACAGGCTCGGTGGCCGAGCCCACCATCATCCCGACCACCGCCAGCAGGAAGCTTCGACGATAGGGCCATGTATAGCGCAGCAGCCTTCGGTAGAGGCCGTCCCCGGATCCCGTCACGATGTCTTGCGCACCTTGGTCGCAAAAACGATTCGGCCGAGACCAAGCCGCCGGGCCGCGTCCAGGGCATGCACGATGGCGCGGTAAGGCGCATTACGGTCCGCATACAAAATGATGGGCGTGTTCGGGCCATGGGCGTGGGCGGCCAGCGCGCGCATCAGGGATCGCTCGGTACCCGCCACCACCGCGCCGTCTACCGCAAAAGTGCCGGCGCTGTCGATCACGATATGCACGCCCTGGATCTTGATCGGCTGTTTCGGGTGGGCCTGTGGGAGCTGGACCTTCAGCGACGACTCATGGGCAAAACTCGTCGTCAGGATGAGAAATATGAGGGTCATGAGCAACACGTCGATCATCGGCACGAGATTGATCTCCGGTTCCTCCAGTACGCGTTTGCGAAAGCGCATCAACCCGCCTCGCGCTCGCCTTTCAGGATCTCGACCAATCGTACGGCCTCGCGCTCCATGTCTGCGAGCAGGGTGTTGACGCGCGAGCGCAGGTATCGATAAAAGATGAGGCTTGGTATGGCGATACCAAGGCCGGTGGCGGTAGTCGTGAGCGCCTGGGCGATACCGGTCGCGAGCACCGCCGGGTTTCCCACACCCGCCTCGCCGAGCCCTGAGAACATGCGGATCATACCGAGCACGGTGCCAAGGAGCCCGAGAAACGGGGCGATCGCCGCAATCGTGCCGAGCGCATCCAGATACCGGTCGAGTTCCGACGCCACATGGCGCCCGGCATCCTCGATCGCCTCGCGCACGACTGCCCGCGAATGGCGCCTGTTCACAAGCCCTACGGCCAGCACCTGGCCCAAGGCCGATCCCTCCTCCAGGGTCCGTAATTGCTCGGGCGTTATATCGCCCCGCTTGATCCATTCACGCGCCGTGGCCGCCGCCCCCGGGGGCGCCACGCGCGCACGGCGCAACGCGACCAGACGCTCCCCTATGATCGCCATCGCCAACACGGAACATAACAACAGCGGCCACATGACAAAGCCGCCCGCCTTTATAAGCTCCAGCACCGCGCTCATCCTTCTCTGATCGTCATTACTCTAGCAAGGCCCTGGAGACGTGGGAAGCGCGTCGGTCTCGGTCACCGAAAGGCAGCCATCCACGATCACGCCCACTCGCCCCATGGACTGCGCCAGCTCGTGGTCATGCGTGACGAGCACGAGGCTCGTACCAAACGACGCGTTCAAATCCCGCAGGAGCGCAAAAACGTCGGCGGCGTTACGCGTATCGAGATTACCGGTCGGCTCATCGGCCAGCACGCACCGCGGCTCGTGAACCACGGCCCGGGCAATGGCCACCCGCTGGCGCTCCCCGCCCGATAACTCCGAGGGCTTGTGCAAGGCGCGATCCGCAAGCCCTACGCGCTTTAGCATCGCCTGCGCGCGCTGATGCGCGCGGCGTACGGGCTCGCGCCGGATCAAAAGCGGCATGGCTACGTTTTCGAGCGCCGTGAACTCCTGCAGCAGGTGATGGAACTGATAGACGAAGCCGAGTATGCGGTTGCGGACCCGCCCGCGCTCGGCCTCGCTCAGTCGCCCCATGTCCTGCCCATCCACCCATATCCGCCCCGAGGTCGGCTGGTCGAGGCCCGCCAGGAGATGCAAAAGCGTGCTCTTGCCGGCCCCGGATGCGCCGACGATGGCGATGGTGTCGGCGGGCCTCACCACGATATCCACGCGTCGCAGGACATCCACCGACAATACGTCCTCGATGAAGGTCTTGGCCACCGCCTCGGCGCGGATCACGTCATTCATTCGTAGCGCAGCGCCTCGGCCGGTTGGGTCTTCGAGGCCCGCCATGCGGGATACAGGGTCGCCAGGAAACTCATGAGAAAGGATGCGATGGCGACATGCATTACGTCCTGCCAGCGCAGGTGCGACGGCAATTCGCTGATGTAATACACGTTGGCGGACAAAAAGTGCGTATGGAAGACGTGCTCGATGAACGGCACGATCGTAGTCACATTCAACGACAACACGACACCCGCCACCACCCCGATCGCAGTCCCGATGAGGCCGATCAGCGTGCCCTGCACGAGAAAGATCGCGAGCACGCTCGCCGGGCTTGCGCCGAGCGTGCGCAGGATGGCGATATCGGCGCGCTTATCGGTCACCACCATGACCAGGGTCGCCACGATATTGAAGGCCGCCACCGCCACGATGAGCAACAGGATCACGAACATCACGGTCTTCTCGATCTTCAGGGCCCGGAAGAAGTTGGCATGTTTCTCGCTCCAATCGCGCACCTCGTCATAGGCCGGCAGCCGCGCCTGCAACGCCCGACGCACGGCCGGGGCCTGGTTGATGTCGGCAAGCTTCAAGCGCACCCCGCTCACATCCCCGCCCATACGATAAAGGGCCTGGGCGTCCTTCATGTTGATCAGGGCCAATCCGGCATCGTACTCGTACATCCCCACATCGAAGATCCCCACCACGCGGAAACTCCGTAACCGCGGCAGAAAGCCCGCCGGGGTCACCATGCCGCCGGGGGCCACCAACAACACATGCGACCCCAGGGTGGCCCCGAGGCGCCATGCCAGATAGCGGCCGAGTACGATGCCAAAGCGCCCGGGGCGCAGGGCCGCAAGCCGTCCTTGCACGATGTGCGCGGCAATGTCCGATACCGCCTTCTCCTTGTTCGGGATCACCCCGCGCACCAGGGCCCCGCTCGAGTAGCGTCCGTGGACCAGCAGCCCCTCCCCGCGCACATAGGGGGCGACCGCGATCACACCCTTCTCGCGCAGCGCGACATGCGCCGCCTTTTGCCAATCCGCCAGGCGATGACGCGGGCCGCTTATGGTCACATCGGAGATCACGCCGAGTATGCGGTTACGCAACGTCCTCTGGAATCCGTTCATGACCGACAATACAGTGATGAGCGCCATGACCCCCAATGCGATGCCCACCAGCGAGGTCACGGATATGAACGAAATAAAATGGTTGCGCCGCCTGGCACGCATGTAGCGCAGGCCGATAAAAAGCTCGAAGAATCGTGTCATGCGCGCCCTGTATCCTCGGTGCTGCCGGACGCAAGGGCCGAGGCGAGCCGCGTGAGGCTTGCCTTCAAGGGGGCATCGCAGACGGCCTCGGCCAGTGATTCAAAGCAACGCGAGCCGATCGCCGAACGCACGGGCCTGCCTTCGCTTCCCCGACTACGACGCGCCCCCTCCCACCCGACGCGCCGGACCACGATCTCGCGAATGGCGCCCAGACCCGCCTCGGCGCGCAGGCGCGCCAAAAGATCCGGCGTCTCCTGACGCAGCCGTGCGGCCGACGCCGAACCCGGCGCCACCACAAATAGCCGCCCGCGACAATAAAAAAGCGCCTCCACGGCATGCAGGCCCTCCGGCCTGCAACGTGCCCACAGCGCCTCCAGGGCCGGTCCTTGTATGAGATCTGCAGGCGGTCTGGGCAGCGAACGGTCGAGAAAGCGGGCGATAGCTTGCATGCCGGCAGTATGCCAGAGCGGCACGGCTTTGGATATGCGCTGAGGCCCGCTACACTCATGCCCATGAGTGACTTGTGTGAACGCTACGCGCACATCATGGCGCGCATCGCGCACGCCGCGCACGCAAGTGGCCGGTCGGCCAGCGCCGTGCGTCTCGTGGCGGTCTCCAAGACCCACACCGCCGAGGCGGTGGCGCAGCTTGCGGCCTGCGGACAACGGCATTTCGGTGAAAGCCGCGCCCAGGAGGGCGCAGCCAAGATCGCCGCCATGCCCGACGCGGCCCTCGAATGGCACTTCCTCGGACCCGTACAGCGCAATAAGGCACGCCTCATCGCCCGCCACTTTCGTTGGTTGCACTCACTCGAGGGGCTCGACGCGGCCTTGGCCCTGTCACGTCACGCCGAAGCCGCCGGCACCCAACTGCGTGTCCTAGTCGAGGTCAACGTGACCGCAGACCCGCGCAAACATGGGCTTTCGACCACGGCCCTGCCGGCCTTTCTCGAGGCCTATAGCGCGCGCGCCTGGCCCGGTCTTACGCTCTCCGGACTCATGACCATGGCCGCCCATGGCGCCCCCGAGGGCGCCGCGCGCGCCACCTTCGCGCGCCTACGCGAGCTCGCCGCCGACTGTCGCCGGGCCTTCGGTCTGACAGACTTCCAGGAATTGTCGATGGGCATGAGCGATGACTATCACTGGGCGATCGCCGAAGGGGCCACCATGGTGCGTATCGGCCGCGCCTTGTTCGGGGCGCGCGAGAGCGGATAAATCCCGGCGCCTCAACCCTCGTAGGCCGCCACCAGCGTAGCCCCGGCGGCCACCGCCAGTGCCCCGGCCAGGGCACGCATGGTGAGCACCCCATGCAACAGCAGGTGTTGCGAAAACGCCGCGGTCACCACCTCGACTAGCAGCAGCACCGACGATTGGCGGACCGGCAGGGCCGTGACGCCGTATTGCACGAGCAGGGTGATGGTAAAGATCGCGAGACCGCCGCCCACCACCGCGGCCAACACGGCCAGCCCCGGTGGATGCGGCATGCCGTGCGCGGTGACGGCAAGCGCCGCGAGGCCCACGCCGACCACGCCCGCGAATGTCGCCAAAAGCTTGGCGGCGAGCGCCACATCGGGCTGCGCACGCAGTATCACGTTGGCGCCGGCAAACGCCGCCCCGGAAGCGAGCGCGAGGGCATCGAAGCCATTCAAGGTCGGGGCCGCCTGTCGCCAGAGCAGCATCATGACCCCAACCAAGGCCGTGACGATCCCCGCCACCACCGGCAACGACACGCGCTCTTTGAGGAAGACGCGCGCCGCCAGCACCGACCACACCGGGGAGAGGTAAAAGAGCAGCGTGACCCGCAGGATGTTGTCATGTAAGACCGCGACCACGAAACCGATATTGGTGATGCCGCCGAGCACCGCCAACGCCAGCCACACGCGGCGCGAGACGCCCGCGCAGCGCCCGCCGCGGCATAAGATCAGGCTGGCGGTGGCCGCGCCGCCATACATGAGGAGCGCAAGCCATACCCCGGACAGGCCGTCCTGGGCCAGCCTGCGCAACGGATACCAGATCACGCCCCAGGAGCCGGCGCCCACTATGAGCGCGGCCGCCGGCCATGCCTTCTTGGTCATGGTCGCGCGCTCCCGTATAATCCACCGATCTTATGCGCCTGCATCGCCCATGAACCCCACTCTCGGACGGCTCCACCCCTACCCGTTCCAACGGCTCGCGGCCCTGACCGCGGACCTCGCGCCGGCGACGTTGCCGCCTATCAACATGGCGATCGGTGAACCGCGCCACCCGACACCGGATGTTGTGATAGCGGAGCTTACAGGCGCCCTGGATGCCCTGTCGACCTATCCGTCGACACGAGGCAGCAAGGCCCTGCGCGCGGCCATTGCCGAGTGGCTCACGCGCCGCTTTCGGCTGCCGCCGGGGGCTGTCGACGGCGAACGCCATGTATTGCCGACCTCGGGCAGCCGCGAGGCCCTCTACTCGGTGGTGCAGGCGCGCGTCGACCGGCGCATGGAACGCCCGGTGGTGATCATGCCCAACCCGTTCTATCAGATCTACGAGGGCGCGGCGCTGCTGGCCGGTGCGGAACCCTATTACGTAAACACCGACGGGGCGCACGGCACCGTCATGAATATCCAGGCCATACCGCGCGCCATCCTCGAACGCACCCAGGTCGTCATCACCTGCAGCCCCGGGAACCCTACGGGCCAGGTCATGGGGCGGGGCGAATATGGCGAACTCCTGGAGCTCGCCCACCGCCATGACTTCCTGATCGTCGCCGATGAATGTTATTCGGAGATCTACCCCGACGAGGACCACCCGCCCGAGGGCCTGCTGGCGGCGGCGATCGCCCACGGCGTCCATGACTTAGCGCACTGCGTGGCCGTCCACAGCCTTTCCAAACGCTCCAACGTCCCGGGATTACGGTTTGGCTTCGTGGCGGGCGATGCCGGGTTCATGGAGGCCTTGTTCACGCTGCGCACCTATTTCGGTTCGGCCCCCTCGCAGCTCGCCCAGCGCGCGGCGCTCGCCGCCTTGGCCGATGAGCCCCACGTCCGCGAGAACCGCCGACTGTACCGCGAGAAATTCGCCGACGTCACCGCCATCCTCGATGGCGTCCTGCCGGTCACGCGCCCCGCCGGGGGGTTTTATCTCTGGGTGCCGACACCGATCGATGACGAGGCCTTCGTGGCCGGCCTCTATGCCACCCAGAATCTCCTGGCGCTCCCCGGCTCCTATCTCTCGCGGCCAAGCGGCGGCCGGGACCCGGGTGCCGGCCACATCCGTCTGGCGCTCGTCGGTCCGCGCGCCGAATGCCAAGAGGGCGCGCATCGCGTGCGATCCTATGTCGAATCATTAACAAGGAGTCAGAATGACACATCAAGCGCTCATTGAGGCCGCCTACGAAGATCGCGCGCGGATTACACCACGCAGCGTCGATACTGCGGTCAAGGACGCGATCCAGGGCGTCATTGATGACCTCGACCGCGGCGTCCTGCGCGTCGCCGAGCCGATCGACGGCGGCTGGAAGGTCCATGAATGGATCAAGAAGGCGGTGCTGCTGTCCTTTCGGATCGAGGACAACACGCTTGTCAAGGGTGGTGAGGCCCAGTATTACGACAAGGTCCCCTCGAAATTCGCGACCTACGATTCCCACCGATTCCGCGAGGGGGGATTTCGCGTGGTGCCGCCGGCGGCCGTACGCCGCGGGGCCTACATTGGGCCCCAGACCGTACTCATGCCGTCGTATGTCAATATCGGCGCCTATGTCGACAGTGGCACCATGGTCGACACCTGGGCGACCGTCGGCTCGTGCGCGCAGATCGGGAAAAACGTTCATCTGAGCGGCGGCGTCGGCATAGGCGGCGTCCTGGAGCCCTTGCAGGCGGCGCCGACGATCATCGAGGACGACTGCTTCATAGGCGCGCGCTCGGAGATCGTGGAGGGCGTCATCGTCGAGCGTGGGAGCGTCATTTCCATGGGCGTCTTCATCGGCCAGAGCACGAAGATCCTGAATCGCGATACCGGTGAGATCCTGTATGGGCGGGTGCCGGCGGGCTCGGTGGTGGTATCGGGATCGTTACCGGCCAAGGATGGCAGCCATAGCCTTTATTGCGCGGTCATTGTCAAGCGCGTGGACGCGAAGACCCGCGCCAAGGTCGGGATCAACGCGCTTTTGCGTGACATCTAGCGCCATGGATCCGACACTGGCGCTGGCCATGGAACTGATCGGGCGCGCATCGGTCACGCCGGATGACGCCGGCTGTCAGGCGCATATTGCCGGATTGTTGCAGGCGGCGGGCTTTCATACGGAATCGCTGGTGTTCGGCGAGGTCACCAACCTCTGGGCGCGTCATGGCACGACCGCCCCGCTCGTCGTATTTCTCGGGCACACCGACGTGGTCCCGCCCGGCCCGTCCGCCGACTGGGCCACGCCGCCTTTTGTGCCGACCATCCGTGATGGCATGCTCTATGGGCGCGGGGCGGCGGACATGAAAGGCGCGGTGGCCGCGTTCGTGCAGGCCTTGATCGGCTTTGTGGGCCGCCACCCCCGACACCCGGGCTCCGTGGGCCTGCTGCTTACCTCCGATGAGGAGGGTCCCGCCCGTGACGGCACCGCCCAGGTCCTAAAGACCCTGGCGGCACGCGGCGAATCCATCACGTACTGTCTCGTGGGCGAGCCCTCGTGCCAGGTCGCGCTCGGCGATACCGTAAAGCACGGCCGGCGAGGGTCCCTGAACGGCGACCTGATAATCCATGGTGTCCAGGGTCACGTGGCCTACCCGGAACGCGCCGACAACCCCATCGCGCGCTTCGCGCCGGCCTTGCAGGCCCTGGTGTCGATCACCTGGGACGAGGGGTCCGCGGATTTCCCGCCGACACGCCTGCAGTTCTCCAATATCCACGCCGGCACCGGCGCGGATAATGTCATCCCGGGAACGCTGCAGGCGCTCTTCAATCTGCGCTATGGGCCAGCGACACCGGCGCCCGTACTGCGCGCGCGCATCGAAGAGGTGCTCGCCGCCCACAATCTCCGCTACACCCTTCATTGGCGGCTCTCCGGGGAACCGTTTTTGAGCCATGATGGTCCACTCAGGGCGGCGCTGGCCGCGAGCATCCAGGCCGAGACCGGCCGGGAACCGCAATACTCGACGAGCGGAGGGACGTCCGATGGTCGGTTCGTTGCGCCCTTTGGTGCCCAAGTTCTTGAATTCGGGCCGCTCAACGGCTCTATTCATAAAGTGAACGAAGCGGTTTCCGTAGACGATCTCGTGCGCCTGACCCGGATCTATCAGGGAACGCTGGAGCGGATCTGGGCGCTTTAAGGGGCACGGCATCGTCTATAATGATCATCCAGGAGCCACCACTGTTATGGACACCATGCCGAGTATTATTGTGAAGCTAAAACACGCGGTCATACGGCAAGTGCAACTCCCCCAGGGCGACCTGTCCATAGGTCGCCGCCCAAGCCATGCGCTGGTTCTGGAAGACGCGGCGGTCAGCGCCGATCACGCGAGCATATTCACCGTCGGTCAGGATTCCTTTCTGAAGGACCTGGGCAGCACCAATGGGACCTACATCAACAATCGCCGGACCCGCAAACACCACCTGAAGCCCGGCGATGAGATCGTAATCGGCAAATATACCCTCCTTTATCAGGATGACGACATGGCGCCGGTCAGGACACCCCAGCCCGCGGCCTTCGATGACGCCGCCTTGTTCGTCCTGAGCGGATTTAATAGCGGGAAGCGCATAGAGCTCACAAGCACGGTCACACACCTGGGCATGGCGGGGCAATCGGCCGCGCTTCTTTCCCGTACCGGCGACCGGTACACTCTCATGATCGGTCCCGACGCGGCGCATGTGGCGTACAACGGCAAGTCCGTGGCCCCCGGCGGTCAGGTCTTGACATCGGGCGACATTATCGAAGTGGGAGACACCCGGCTTCAGTTTTATCAACATTGAGCGCTTGACGTGCCCGGTACCAGGACAGTAGCTTTAACCCCCGGACTGGGCGACATCAGCGGCCGAGGCGCGGGGAATGAATATGGATGACTTGAGGGCGCAGAATCTGCGAGTGGAGTTCGCGGAAACGGCGGACGAGATCGCAGAGGCGCAAAGACTGCGCTATCAGGTCTTTGCTCGTGAGCTAGGGGCGGCGATCGGTGACCGGGATCGCGAATATGACGAGGATCGCTTCGATCCCTACTGCGTCCATATCGTCGTCCGCGACGACAGCGGCCGCGTAGTGGCTTGCTCGCGCATCCTGCCGCAGGATGCCGCGCACCGGTGTGGCGGATTTTATTCCCAGACCGAATTCGACCTCACCCCGATCCTCAGTCTGCCCGGCCGCATCATGGAAGTCGGCCGTATCTGTGTCCATACCGACTATCGCCGGGGGCCGGCGATCGCACTGCTCCTCGCGGGCCTTGCGCATATCATGGAAAACGGCCCTTACGATTACCTGATCGGTTGCGGCAGCGTGCCGTTGAGTCCGGATCGCGCGCAGGCCTTGCGCACCGTGGCCACGCTCATCCGCCGTTATGGTTGTCCCGAGCCCTATCGCGTCATCCCCCGCCACCCGCTGCCGGTCGTGGACGGCACGGATGACGAGACCGCGGCGCCGGCCTTGCTGCGCGCCTATATGCGCCTTGGCGCCTACGTCGGTGGCCCTCCTTGCCTGGATGCGGCATTCGATGTCGCCGACGTCCTTATCATCCTCTTCCGCAACCGGTTCAATCGCCGCTACCTTGAGCGCCTCCTCGGGCGTTCCTACAAACAAAAGGTCGCGTGAAGCTCCCCGGCGGGGCCCTAGTCCGGCTGCTGGCGCTGATCGGACATGCCTTGTGGGGTGTGGCGGTGACCGCCCTCGCCCCGTCCGGCGCCCTCAGCAATAGCGCGGGCGGGCGGCGCATCGTGCGCTTCTGGCACCGTGGCGTCCTCGCCATCCTCGGAATCCGGCTCAAGGCCATGGGCAAGCCCCTGGAGGCGCCGGTGCTTATCGTGGCCAACCACATCTCCTGGGTCGACATTGCCGCCCTCGGCGCCCTGTGTCCAGGACACTTCGTTGCCAAGCTGGAAATCGAGGCCTGGCCCGTGATCGGTTGGCTCGCGCGCCAGGCCGGCACCTACTTCATCCAGCGCGGGGACCGCACGGCCTCGGCAGGGGTCGCCCAGCGCATGACCGAGGCCTTCCTGCACCATCAATCGGTGCTGCTGTTTCCCGAGGGGACATCGACCGACGGACGCGAGGTGCGCCCCTTTCATGCGCGCCTGTTCGCCGCCGCGATCGAGGCGAACTGTCCGGTGCAGCCGGTCGTATTAGGCTACCCGGACACTCGAGGCAGCATCCACCCGGCCGCGCCCTTCATAGGGGAGGACACGCTCGTCAATCACCTCTGGAGACTCTTGCGCGCGCGCGGCGAATTCACAGTCGAGGTCCGTTTCCTGGCCCCGGAGCTCCCGACCGGCCTCAGCGCGCGCACGCTTGCCAATCGCGCCCACGATGTCATCGCCGCCCATCATGGCGGCATGCAGGGCGCACCGGCGGACGGGTTATCGGAATAACGACCCCGGGGTTGTCGTGTAGGGATTTGTAAAGCCCGGCGGCGCTGGTGGCGCAAGTCGGGTATCCTGTCACCATGCCGCGTATCCTCCTAGTCGATGATGACGCACGCCTGCGCGAGCTTTTGAGCCGCTACCTCTCGGAGCAGGGCTTCGTGGTCGTGGCCGTGCCCGACGGGCGCGCCATGGACAAGGCCTTGGCGCGCGCCGCCTATGATCTCCTCATCCTGGACATCATGCTGCCGGGAGAAAGCGGCCTCGATGTCTGCCGGCGCCTGCGCGCCGAGGGTCGTTATATCCCGCTGCTCATGCTCACCGCACGTGGCGACGAGGCCGATCGCATCATGGGACTCGACCTCGGGGCCGACGACTATCTGGCCAAACCCTTCAACCCCCGCGAACTCGTGGCGCGCATCAACGCCGTGTTGCGCCGTCAACGCCCGCCCGACGACAAGAAGCTGCGCTTCGGACGCTATCAGCTCGATATTCACGAACGCGCCCTGACCGCTGACGGGACGCCCGTCGACCTTACGACCGCCGAATTCGATCTTTTGCGGGTACTCGCCACGCACCCGCGCCAACCCTTGTCGCGCGACATCTTGATGCAGCTGGCCAGGGGCCGTGACCACATGCCCTTCGATCGCTCCATTGACGTACGGATCTCGCGCCTGCGCCGCTTGCTTGAGGATGACCCGGCCAAGCCGCGCTTCATCCAGACCGTATGGGGCTTTGGCTATGTTTTCAATCCGGGCGATACCCCGTGAGGCTGTGGCCCGATACCCTCTTTGGGCGCACCGCGCTCGTCATCGCGCTCGCGCTGGTCATCGCTCAGGCCACCTTCCTGATCCTGGTGCGGCTGTCTTTCAGTCCCGTGCATGTCGCGCAAATCGCCGATCTCGTGGCCGGTGAGGCGCGCATCGCCGGTGCTGCCCGCTCCCTGGTACCACCCGACCGGCAACCCGCCCTGATGCGCGCCTTGAAGGCCGCCGGCATACATTATGATGGCAGCCGGCCTGCAGGACCGCGCGCCCGAGGCCCGTTCGCGCGTACCCTCACCCGCGAACTCGCGGCCCGTGGCATCCACGCGTACATCGCGTTACGGCCGCACGGGTTGCTCATAGGTACGCATGGCACCGGTGCGCCGGTCTCTCTCCGTCTGCCGGGCCGCCCCCCGGCCCTCCCCTGGCCGCGTATCGGCTTTCTGATAGTCGGCGCGGTACTGACCGGCGCGGGGGCGCTACTGGTGGTACGACGCGTCAACCGGCCGCTCGCCGCGCTCGCCCAGGCCGCCACCGGCTTCGGCCGCGGCGAGGCCCTGCCCCCGCTATCGGAGGATGGCCCGGCAGAGATTCGCAGGGTGTCGCGGGCCTTCAACCGCATGACCGAGGATGCGCGCCGTTATGAGCGCGATCGGGCGCTGCTGCTGGCCGGTGTGTCCCACGACCTGCGCACACCGCTTGCGCGCATGCGCTTGGCCGTGGAGATGTATGGGGGCGATCCCGAATTGCAGGGGGGTATGGTCCAGGATATCGAGGAAATGGATGCGATCCTGGCCGAATTTCTCGCCTATGCCCGGCACGGCATCCAAGAGACCCCGGTCATGGGCGACCTCAATGCGCTGGTCCACGATGTCGTCTGGCGCTTCCGGCGCCACACACCCGATATCGACTACCATCCCGCGGTGGTGCCGCGCTTCCCCTACCGGCCCGTCGCCATCGGCCGGCTGGTATCAAACCTCGTGGATAATGCCGTCTCCCACGGCAAACCGCCGATCGTGGTGCGCCTTTTGGCCACCGAAGGCTGCGTGCGTATCGTGATAGAGGATAGCGGGCCGGGCTTGAGCGAGGCGCGCTGCGCAGAACTCATCGCCGCTCGCGAATTGCACGCAAGCGACCGCCGCGGGCTCGGGCTTGCCATCGCGCGACGGATCGCCGAGGCCCACGGCGGCACACTCGACCTCGCCCCGCGCGACGCGGGCGGACTGCGCGCCACCATCCGTCTCCCGCTGCCCGGGGAGGCCCGTTTATTCGAAGGCGCAGCCGGTACGCAGGCCCATAGCCTTTAGGATTTTGGCCAAGGGGCACAAACCGGTGAAGGCCGCCTGCAACAGATTCGCACCCACGAACGCCGTGACCCACAACCAATCGGCGGACACATAATGCGCAAGCAGCAGACTGAGCAGAACCACGCTTCCGGCAAAGGCCATCACGACCCGATCGACTGACATAAATCACCTCCTGAGAGTGGACACATGGACTTATTATATCATGGATCGCTAATATTGCAGGGGCGACGAGGGTCTAAGCCCTCATGGTCCCCGTAACCCCGCACGCCGCCGTCATCGGTGGGATCGGCCGGTAGACACCGTGCCGCCTCGAAGGTCTTGCGCCATGCGCGACCCGTCACAACCCCTGCCGCCCGGCCGCCCCTGGAACGGACGCCCCGGCCGGCGGATAGCAGGCGGCCTTACAGGAAGTCCGGCCACGCGAACCGGGCATCGGCGACTGCCACGAAAGACGGGTTGAGCTGCCGGGCATGGTGGTAAATAAGCGGCTGGCGGCCCGCCACCCATACTGCCCCGCCACTCTCCTCCACCAGGCATTGCCCGGCGGCCGTGTCCCAAGTGTGCGTTGGGCCAAAGCGCGGATAGAGGTCCGCGCGTCCTTCGGCAAGCCACCCAAATTTCCACGCCGAACCGAGCGCCGTGCGTTCGATGCCCCCCTCGTCGCACGCCAGCGCCTCACACAGCCCGGTTACCGCCTCCGTCCCGTGCCGGGCACTGCCCACCACGCGCACGGGACCGCCCAGGAACGCCCGTCCGTTCAGACGCTGCACACCTGCCGACGTCCTCTTGAAGGCCCCCCCGCCCTTTAACGCGAAATAGCACTCGCCTGTGACCGGCACGAATATGACGCCCACGACCGGACGCCCGCCCTCGACGAGCGCCACATTGACCACAAAGGCGCCGGTACGCGCCACGTATTCCTTGGTTCCATCGAGCGGGTCGACAGACCAATATCGGTCCCCAGCAACCTCGCCCCCCTCTTCCGAGGCCACCGGCACATCCGGCGTGGCCTGAGCGAGCACCGTCATGATGACCTCGTGGGCGGCCCGGTCAGCCGGTGTTACCGGACTGCCGTCGCTTTTCAGATCAACGGGCCCGGTGGTACGGTAGTGCGTAAGTATCGCCGCCCCCGCCCGTTCCCCCGCGGTCTGCGCCCACTCCAGATATCGCTCGTAGCCCCCATTCACTTCGCTCTTCCCCCGGTAATGATGTGTCAATGACGCCAATGGGTAGTTATTATTCCATAACACGCGCCCGCGCGCTTCCAAGACACCCGGACCCGGCCATACCTCTGAAAATCCGGGTCCCCGCCATAAATTGCCGTATATTCCCTGTGTTTTTTATGGCCATTTTAGACGTCTATGATTCCATGGCGCATGACGCATAGGGATTCCATGACACACGACAAGTAGGCCTCCTCGTCAAAATCATGAAAATAGGTGCTGCTATTGTCGCTAAAATGCGGTATAGTTTGCGCCCAAAGAATCGCGCACGGTTCTTGATGGCAGCGGCAACGCCTCTCGACCAAGAACGTTCTTGGAACCAAATACAGGCGGCGTTGTCCTTGGAAAATTGATAGCAACTAATAAGGTAACCTCAACCGATGACAATGAAAATTACGGCGGCAACGCGTGCTCTTACGGCACTTGCACAGGAGACACGACTTGGCATCGTCCGATTGCTGGTCAAGGTTGGCCCAAGCGGGCTCGTAGCCGGTCAAATCGCCTTACGTCTCAAACTCGCTCCGGCCACGTCGTCCTTCCACCTGTCGCAGTTGACGCAAGCCGGGCTTATCAAGCCATCGCGGGAAGGCCGCTCGATACGTTACTCCCCTGTGCTCAGCACCATCGGGGAATTGTTGGCGTTTTTGGATGAGAATCTGAGCGGTGGTCCGACCGAGAAGGCGGCAGCCAAAGCGTCGGCGAAGAGCACCCCGAAGCCCGCGGCCAATAGCGCGACGAAGGCGGCACCGGCCAAAAAGAAGGCCGCTCGCAAGAGTCGCTGAGGGTAACGGCGAAACCTGGGCGAGACGGGCGGACGGCGTGCCGCCGTTCGTCTCGATCCCTCAGGATCCAGGACGCGCACACAGCACAACGAGCTTCAGATCGCGCTCGACGAGTGAGGCGAAGGTCGTTTGCTCGTAGACCGCAAGCCCCAGGACCGGATGACGAAAGGTCTTGACCGCGGGGTCGCGGAATGACACCTCACGGCGCTGCCAATAGGCGCGGAACTCGGCGCTTTGGCGACCGAGGTCTGCCACCAGTTCCTCATACTGCCCCTCTCCCGCGAGATCCCCGGCATCCGCCGAAAACTCCGCCACCAGCCGACGCGCGCGCTGCGGCCAATCGACCACGAAGTCACGCGCCGCCGGTACGCAGAACATGAAACGCAGCAGATTGCGTTCCTGACCCTGGGATCCGAGCCAATCCGGAAACAGGGCCTCGGCCTCCTTGTTCCAGGCCAGCGCATCCCAATAGCGCCCCAGGCAATAGGCCGGGCTTGCGATACGTTCCAGGACCGATGCGATCGCCGGCGACACACGCGGCGTCCGGCGATGCGCGCGCTGCGGTGCAAGACCGGCCGCCTCCCAAAGATAACGCCGTTCCGCATCGGTCACGGCCAGCACATCCGCAAGTCGCGCCAGGGTATCGGCAGAGACCTGGGGCGCACGCCCCTGCTCGATCCACGTATACCATGTGACGCTGATCCCACACAGCGTGGCCAATTCCTCGCGGCGCAGGCCCGGCGTACGGCGCCGTCGCGCACCCGCCGACCCCTGCGGTGCGGCGCGCTCGCGCAGCATCCGCAAAAAACGCCCTAGCTCTTCCGGTCTAGTCGGCACGCCGATCCGATCCCAGTAGTCTGTATACCAGTATAACAGGCTGGTCTGGTACCAGCATGGGGGAGCTGTATGCTTACCCGCGTCGTTAATTGCGAGGGATGTCCGCCATGAGCCATGACCAAGATGTCACGCGTCAGTTCGATGATGTCGCTGCCGGCTATGAAAACAGCGCCGTACATGCCGAGGGCCCGGATCTCGCGCTGTTTCGCCATGCCGCCGAACGCCTGCGCCCCGGCCACGCCCTCGATGTCGGTTGTGGACCCGGGCATGTGGCCTTGGCGGTGGCGCCGTTCTGCGCCCATGTGCAGGCGGTCGACGCCAGCCCCGCCATGCTCGCGATCGCCGCCGAGCGCGCCCGTAAGGCCGGCCATAGCCATATGGATATCCGGGAGGCCTCCGCCACCCGGCTGCCGTTTGCCGATGCCGCCATGGATCTCGCCACCTGCCGTTTCAGTGCCCATCACTGGCGCGACCTAGCCGCAGGGATACGCGAGATCGGGCGTGTCCTGCGCCCCGGCGCACACTTCATTTTGACAGACAGCGTCGCCCCCGACGACCCGCTGGCCGATACCCACCTCCAGGCCATCGAGGTGTTGCGCGACGCGACCCATGCGCGCAACTACACGGTCTCGGCGTGGATGGCGCTCCTTGCGGCCCATGGCCTGGCACCCTTGCGGACGGATCATTTCCGTATTCGTCTGATGTTCGCCGATTGGGTGGCACGCGCCAAGACCCCGCCTGCGCGGATCGATGCAATCAAGGAACTGTTGTCTAACGCCCCGGCCGAGGCGCGCTCGCGGCTGGGTGTGGAGGAAGACGGATCGTTTCATCTCGACGTCCTGACCGTGCAGTGCGAGAAACGCGGCTACTGACGGCAAGCGCGACAAGTCGCGGCCCCAGGGGCCACGAGCAACCCTCTTGGGGGCTGGACCTGCGAATCCAAAGGGATCCGGGAGACCTCATGCGCCCGTAACGCCGGTCGCGTATGGGGTCCGTGGCCTACTGACGACCTATCGTTGGCGGACGTAAGGGCCTGCCTTGAACCCGTTGGCAAGAAACCCGTGGCAGCGGCCGCGACGCGCCCAGAGGGCGTAAAGACCACGGCTACCGTCGCCCGAGGTCTCTCAATCAGGGGCAACAAAGCGGTTTTCGATCGCCCCTATCCCCGTGATCTGCATGCGGACCACGTCGCCCGCGGAGAGATAGCACGGCGGCGTGCGGCTCATGCCGACCCCTGGCGGGGTACCGGTGGCGATGACATCACCCGGCTCGAGCGTGACCAGCTGGGAAAGATGGCTGACGAGCGCCGGCACGTCATAGATCATATCCGAGGTGCGGCCCTGCTGGCGCAGCTCCCCATTGACCCAGGTCTCTAGCACCAGATCGTGCGCGGCCCCGACATCCGCCTTCTCGACCACGGCAGGACCCATCGGCGCAAAACCATCGCTGATCTTTCCGGCAAGCCATTGGCCGGTCCGAAACTGCAGGTCGCGGGCACTCACATCATTGATCACGGTGTAGCCGAACACAGAGTCCAAGGCCTCATCCATGGTGACTCGCCGCGCGCGCCGGCCGATGACGACACCGAGCTCCACTTCATAGTCGACCGCTTGCGACTGCGCCGGCAGCCTGACGTCATGATACGGGCCGGTTATGGCGTTGGCCCATTTCGCGAAGAGCGGCGGTTCGGGCGGAATCGGCTGCCCGATCTCGCGGGCGTGACTGCGATAATTGAGGCCGATACCGATGAAGCGGCCGGGGTCGTGCAGCGGCGCGCCAAGCGTGAGGGCCGCGGTATCCAGGGCGCGCGCACCACCCCCCGGGCCATTGCGCCGCAAGGCATCGAGAAAGGCGTCGACCCCGGGCGAGGCCAGAAACGCACGCAGACTGGCGGCGGCAAGCGCCGCCGCGACACCCGGCAGTCTCCCGCCCACCAAGTCCCGGCACCGGCGATAGCAGTCGGCGAGATCGTAGAGCGCGCCTGCCATGTTCACGCCTAGACGGTAACCGCTCCGCGCCTTCTTGTAGCGCACAAACTCCATGCCATGCCCCTTTTTGGGAATACCCCCGGCAACGGCGCCGGCGGGCTTCTATAAATCTGCGTGATATGCCTCATCACACCATGAAATAACTATCTGATTCTTATCAGGTTATCAAAACAATTCTCTGGTATTCCGGTATGCTTTTCGTGTACCGTTCAAGCGTCGCCACCTTTAGTTCCGGGAGACTGTATGTCAGCACCACAACACGAGCACGAGCACGGTACGTCGGAGGTGAAGTATTCCACCTGCTATATGTGCGCCTGCCGGTGCGGCATCAAGGTGACGATAGAGAACAATCAGGTCCGCTTCATCCAGGGTAACCGCAATCATCCGATCAATAAAGGCGTGCTGTGCGCCAAGGGGTCGGCAGGCATCATGAAGCAGTGCTCACCGGCCCGCTTGCACAGCCCGCTTTTGCGCAAGCCCGGTACCGAGCGCGGCGCCGGGGAGTTCATCGAGATCTCCTGGGACAAGGCGCTAGACATACTCACCGAGCGGCTTGCGCGCATTCGCGCCACCGATCCCAACAAATTCGCGTTCTTCACCGGCCGCGACCAGATGCAGGCACTCACGCGTCTATTCGCCGAGCAGTTCGGCACGCTCAACTGGTCGGCGCATGGCGGCTTTTGTTCCGTGAACATGGCCGCCGCCGGCCTCTATACCTTGGGCTATGCCTTCTGGGAATTCGGTGATCCGGACTGGGACCGTACCAAGTATTTCATGCTCTGGGGGGTTGCCGAAGACCACAACTCGAACCCGATGAAGATCGGTATCGAGAAACTAAAGAGCCGCGGCGGCAAGTTCGTCGGCATCAACCCGGCGCGCACCGGCTATCAGGCGGTCGCCGACGAATGGGTGCCGATCCGGCCTGGCACCGACGCGATGCTGGCGCTGTCTATGATCCACGTCCTGCTCTCGCGCGAGCTTTTCGACTGGGACTTTCTGATCCGCTACACCAATGCCCCGTTCCTCGTGGTGCAGACCCCCGGAGAGAAGGGTGACGGACTCATCTATCGTGACGAGGCCGGACAACCGCTGGCCTGGGACCTCAAAAAAGAGGCGTTCGTAAACGGCCTCGACGCCTCCTGCCACCCGGCGCTCTTCGGCGAACACAAGACGCCTGATGGACGCACGGTGAAGACGGTCATGACGCTGCTTGCCGAACGTTATCTAGACGAGCGTTTCGCGCCCGTGAACGCCGCCAAGATCTGCGGGGTGCCGGCCGCTACCATCGAGCGCCTAGCGCTGGAAATGGCCCACGTGGCCTTCAAAGAGACCATAGAGGTCGCCGTCGAATGGACAGACTGGGCGGGCCGCAAGCACGACAAGTTCATCGGCCGGCCGGTGTCCATGCACGCCATGCGCGGGGTCTCGGCGCACTCCAACGGCTTTCAGGCGGCGCGCGCCATCCATTTCCTGCAGATCCTGCTCGGCACCATCGACTGCCCCGGTGGATTTCGCGCCAAGCCCCCCTACCCACGGCCGGTGCCGTCGCCCGGCAAGCCCGCCCGGCATAGCGCCCCCAACACCCCGCTCGATGCGCACCCGCTCGGCTTCCCGACGGCCCCCGAGGATCTCGTGATCGATGACGAGGGGCGACCATTGCGCATCGACAAGGCCTATTCGTGGGAGGCGCCGATTGCCAATCACGGCCTCATGCACATGGTGATCACGAACGCCGTCAAGGGTGACCCCTACCCGATAGACACGCTGTTGTTCTTCATGGCCAACATGGCCTGGAACTCAAGCATGAACACCGCCAACATCCAAGACATGCTGCGCGCAAAGGGCCCCGACGGGGAATACAAGATCCCATTTCTGGTGGTGGCCGACGCCTTCCATTCCGAGACCGTGCATTTCGCGGACCTGGTGTTGCCGGATACCACCTATCTCGAGCGCTACGACGCGATCTCGCTCCTCGATCGGCCGATCTCCGAGCCGGATGCGGTGGCCGACTCCATCCGCCATCCGCTGCTCGCGCTCGATCGCGACGTTCGTCCCTGGCAGGAGGTCATGATCGAGCTCGGTGCGCGCCTCAAACTCCCGGTCTTCACCAACGCCGACGGGACGCCCAAGTACAAGGGCTATAAGGACTTCATCACCTATTACGAGCGCGAGCCCGGCATAGGCTTCTTGGCCGGCTACCGGGGTGCCGACGGCAGCAAGTCGCTGCGCGGCGAACCCAATCCCCATCAGTGGGAGCGCTACATCGAAAACCAGGGCTTCTTCCAGTACCACCTGCCCAAGGGCATCCGCTACATGCGGTTTGCCAACAAGGGCTACCTGGAATTTGCCGTGGAGGCGGGCTTCCTGAAGACCGCCGAGCCGATCATGATCGAACTCTATTCCGAGGCCATCCAGCGGTTCCGCTTGGCCGGGCTCGGACTCTATGATGGCCCGACCCCCAAGGAGCGCGTCGATCAGGAGCGCCTGGCCACCTACTTCGACCCCCTGCCGGACTACTACGAACCGCTGGAGCAGCAGCGCGTCGACAAGGAAGAGTACCCGTTCTTTGCGGTCAACCAGCGCCCCATGATGATGTACCACTCCTGGGATTCGCAGAACGCCTGGCTTCGGCAGATCATTGCCCAAAACCATCTTTACATGAACCGTGCCCGCGGCGAGAGCCTTGGATTCAAGGACGGGGACTGGGTATGGGTGGAATCGCACAACGGCAAGATCCGTGTGCAACTGCGCCTCATCGAAGCCTGTCAGGAAGACACGGTATGGACCTGGAACGCGATCGGCAAGCAATCGGGCACGTGGGGATTGAAACCCGGCGGTCCCGAGGCCACCGAGGGCTTCCTCATGAACCACCTGATCTCGGAGCTCCTCCCGGAGAAGTCCGGCGAGCGGCGGCTCACGAATTCCGACCCGATCACCGGGCAGGCGGCGTGGTACGACCTGCGCGTGAAAGTCACGCGCGCCGCCCCTGGCGAGGAAGGCGTATGGCCGACGTTCGCCAATGTCGCGCCGTTGCCGGGCGCGCTGCCCAAGCCCGATATCCTGCGCTATAACACGCGCACCAAAGCGAGTTAAAGGAGTCCGTCATGCGCCTAGGCCTTGTCATCGATCTCGACACCTGCGTCGGCTGCCACGCGTGCGCGACGGCCTGCAAGCAGTGGAATACGAGCTCCATCACAGCCCCGCTCACGGATTACGATCCCTATGGAAAGGAACCCTCCGGGGTGTGGTTTAACCGTATTCGCCATTACGAGATCGGCGAATACCCGAACAACAAGACCATCAACTTCCCGATGTCGTGCATGCACTGCGAAAACGCCGAGTGCGTGACCGTGTGCCCGACGGGCGCCTCCTACAAGCGTCCCGAAGATGGCATCGTGCTTGTCGATCAAGACAAGTGCATGGGTTGCAACTACTGCTCCTGGGCATGCCCCTACGGCGCGCGCGAACTCGATCGCGAGTCGGGCACCATGAAGAAGTGCACCTTGTGCGTAGACCGCATCTACGACGAGACGCTGCCGGTCGAGGACAGGCAGCCGGCATGCGTGCTGGCCTGTCCGGCCCATGCGCGCCTGTTCGGCGATCTCGACGACCCCGAGAGCACGACCAGCCGCGCCGTGCGCGAACGCGGCGGCTATGCGCTCATGCCTGAGCTCAACTACAACCCGACGAACCATTATCTGCCGCCGCGGACGCGGCCGGCGATACCCACCTCCGACCTTCCGCGCGGATCGCTGGCGCGCAAGGTCAAGGAGTGGGTCAACCGTGTCATTGAACGTTAAACACATCAGGGGGCTTAAAATATGAACCCGTCACTTGCCGTCATATTCTTAACGCTCTTCTCGGGCGCCGGATTCGGTCTCATGGCGATGGTCGCGATCGTCAACGACTTCGCGATCGACGGAGGCTTGAGCCCGTTGCGTACCGCCATCCTCGTGGCACTCGCCTTGCTGCTCGTGACCATAGGTATGGTGTCGTCGACTGCGCACCTCGCGAACCCGAAGAATGCCTGGCGGGCGTTCACCCGCTGGCGGACCTCGTGGCTTGCGCGCGAGGGCGTGTTCGCAGTGCTGTTCTATCCGCTGGCCATCGCCTACCTCGGCTGGGTGTTCTTCACAAACAGCGACCAGAATGACGGGGCGCTCGTGCTCGGCAACATCGCGGGCCTGATCGGGCTTGCCACGATCTTCTGCCAGGGCATGATCTATGCCTGCCTACGGACCATACGGCAATGGCATACGCCGCTCGTCCCGGCGAATTTTTACGCCCTCGGACTTGCGCTCGGCATGACCATCCTTGCGACCAGCCGGGTGCTCGCCCGCGGGCCGGATCTCATACTGGTAAGCGCGGCCTGCGCGCTGCTGGTGGCGGCCGGGGTCATGAAGGCAATCTATTACTTTTGGATCGGCGCCCCGAGCGGCACGACCCTGCAGACTGCTACGGGAGTCACGGGTGGACGGGTGAAGCTCCTGGATCAGGGGCACACCTTTGGGACATTTTTGACCCATGAATTCAGCAACTGCATAAGTCCGACCCGGGCGCGGAACTTCAAGATCGCAGTGTATGTCCTGGGGATCTTTGCGCCCATGGCGATCCTGCTCGCCGCGGCCCACATGGCCCTTGGTCTGGGCGTGCTGTTGGCCCCACTGCTGGCCTTCATCGGGATCGGGCTCGAGCGCTACCTGTTCTTCGTGGAGGCCCAGCATGTGGTGAACCTCTACCACGGACGCATGCCCGGCTCCTTGCCGCAGATGCACCCGGCCTTGCGGGGTGGCGCGGTAAGCCCGTCTGTGGTCGGCAAGCCGCGGCTCGTCCCGAGCTACGAGAAGCGCTAGAGCTTATCGGCGCCGACCGTTATAGTGCCCGGAGATCAGGAGCGCGGGAGCCGGCGCATGGCAGACGAGAACGAAAACGGCGGCCTTACGCACTTTGATGCGCACGGCCAGGCGCGGATGGTGGATGTGACCGAGAAGGCCACCACCTCCAGGGTGGCGGTCGCCGAGGGGCGCATCACCATGGCCCCCGAGACCGCCGACACCATCCGGGCCGGCACGATTCGCAAGGGGGATGTGCTGGGTGTGGCGCGGCTCGCGGCCATCCAGGCCGCCAAGCGCACCGATGCCTTGATCCCACTCTGCCATCAGGTGCCGATCTCGGGACTCGATGTCAGCTGGGACTTCGTCGATGCCACCTGTCTACGCTGCTCGGTCAGTGTCCGCACGCGCTATATGACCGGCGTGGAGATGGAGGCTTTGACAGCCGTTGGCATTGCGCTCTTGACCGTTTACGATATGTGTAAGGCCATGGATCGCGGCATGGTCATTGACGGAATCCGCTTGGTACACAAGGAGGGAGGCCGCTCTGGAACCTGGGATCGCACGTGATATGGCAGGCACCGGGGCCCTCGTCCCACAGCCGGAGGATCTCCATGACCGTTTCGGTCGCCGGATTTCCTATTTGCGGGTATCGTTGACCGAACACTGCAACCTGCGTTGCCGATATTGCTCTCCGGAAAAAGGCACACCGCGCTTTGCGCGCAAGGACCATCTCGCGCCCGCCGAACTCGACCAGCTGCTTTCGGTCTTTCGCGGCCTTGGCGTGCGCCATATGCGCTTTACAGGCGGCGAACCGCTGCTCTATCCCTGGCTTTGCGATCGCATCGCTCATGCCCGCAGCCTCGGCATCGAGAAACTGAGCGTCAGCACCAATGGTTACCTGCTCGACCGGCTCGCCGGGGCACTGGCCGACGCGGGCCTGAAGCGACTGAATGTCAGTCTCGACAGCCTCGTGCCGGAGCGCTTCGCGCGCATCACCCGGGGAGGTGATGTGAACCGGGTCCTGCGCGGTCTTTTCATCGCCCGCGAGTCCATCCCGCACATCAAATTGAACGCAGTCCTCCTGAAAGACGAGAATTTCGATGAGATCCCGGCTTTGGTCGACTTCGCCCTCGCCGAAGGCTTCGACATCCAGTTCATAGAGACCATGCCCTTAGGGATTGCGGGCAGCACGAGCCGCGCCGACAGCTACGTGAGCGTGGCCGAGGCCGAGGCACGCATCGCCCGCACGCACGCCCTGATAGCGCGCCCGAGGGCGCCTGATGACGGGCCCTCCCGCCGCTTTGGCGTCGCCGGTTTTGCCAACGCTATCGGTTTCATAAGCCCCATCAGCCAGAACTTCTGCGCCGGTTGCAACCGCGTGCGCCTGACATCCACCGGTCGGCTTGTCTATTGCTTGGGCCAGGACGACGGGGTCGACCTGCTAGCGCCGCTACGCGCCGGACTGACCCCTAAGGCCCTAGCGGATCTCATCCGCGATAAGGTCTGGCATGAAAAGCCCGAGCGACACACCTTCAACGACGAACCCGGGCGCGCGGCGCCCGTCTATATGATGCGTTTGGGGGGCTAACCGTGATCACCGTTCGCTATTTTGCCGCGGTGCGCGAGATCCTGGGGTGCGACACACGCAAGCTCGCGCCCACGGACACGCCCCAGCGCGCCTCGGATGTCCTGGAGGCGCTCGCCGGTGCGCGTCTCGCCGATCTCCCCACGCCCCTTCTCGTTGCCATCAACTGCGAACATGCATCACTCACAAGCCTCGTGCACGACGGCGATGAAGTCGCATTCTTCCCACCGGTAAGCGGCGGCTGATGATCGTCAGACTCCAGACCGAAGACTTCGATGCCGAGCGCGAGGCACAGGCGCTCGAGGTCAAGGGCGCGGGCGCGCGCGTGAGCTTCGTCGGTACGGTGCGCGACAGCGCGCAGGGTCGTGCCATCACGGCGCTCGAGATCGAGCACTATCCGGAGATGACGCGCGCGGAACTTGCGCGTATCGGTGCATCCGCCCAGGCCCGCCATGATCTCCAGGAGGTACTCATCATCCATCGCTATGGGCATCTGGCCTGCCATGAGCGCATCGTACTCGTCACCGTGTGGTCGGCACACAGGGCTGAGGCCTTCGCCGGCTGCCAGGCGATCGTCGATGCCCTGAAGACGCGCGCCCCCTTTTGGAAAAAGGAGATCTCGCCTGAAGGCGCCATGTGGGTGCCGGGCCAAACGCCCCAGGGCCTAGGATAGGCGTGCTGCGACCTCGGCCAGCCTTTCCTCCAGGGCCAGCCACCCCTCCTCATCGGCGGCCTGGCGGGCCGTGACGATCGCGCGCTCGGCCTGCAGGATCTTGATGGTCTCTCCCCCCTGCTGGTAGGCGCGCGGATCACCCAATACCGCATCGATCTCGGCAAGACGCGCGGCATCCGCGGCCATGCGCGCCTCGATGGCCTGTTGCTCGCGCCGATAGGTCGCAGGAGATATGGTGGGGCGTCGCCCCTCCTTTTTGGGCCTTGCCGCGGCCTTCGGCGCACGCGATGCCACCGTCTCTCGCTGATAGTCCTCGAGGTCGCCCGCGTACTCCCGTACCCCACAGTCCCCCACCAGCCACAAGGTATCGACGCACGAGCGGATCAGATGGCGATCATGCGACACCAGAATCAAGGCCCCGCTATAGTCCTGCAGGGCGTTGCCCAGGGCCTCGCGCATCTCGAGATCGAGATGGTTGGTGGGCTCATCGAGCAACAGGAGATGGGGGCGGCCCCACGACAGGCCGGCCAGTACAAGCCGGCTCTTCTCCCCGCCCGATAGCCCCTGGATCGTCCGCTCCAGACCGCCCGATGCGAAGCCAAAACCCCCCAGATAGTCGCGCAAGGCCTGTAAGGGTGCGGCCGCATCGAGGGCCGCCATGTAGGAAAGCGGCGTGCCCCGCGGATCGAGTTGCTCCAGTTGATGCTGCGCGAAATACCCGACGGTGATGCCGGCGGTGGCGGTGCGCGCCCCCGCGGTCGGTGCAAGCCCCCCCAAAAGGACCTTCAGAAAAGTCGACTTGCCGGCGCCGTTGCGACCGATCACGCCAATGCGATCACCGGGCGCGACCGTGATGCCCACTCCCGTAAATAGCGATGCCGCACCGGGATAGCCGAATGTGACATCGCGCAACGCGATCAGGGTATCGGGCATGCGCTCCGGGCCCTTCAACGGCAGCGTATACCGGACCTCGCCGCGAAGCTTGGTCACGCGCTCCATGCGCTCCAGCATCTTCAAACGACTCTGCGCCTGGCGCGCCTTGCTGGCCTTGGCCCGAAAGCGCGCCACGAAGCGCTCCAACACCTCGACCTGCGCCATCTGCTTGCTCTCCGCCGCCCCCCTTTGGGCGGCCTCGAGGGCGCGACGTTCGACGTAGGCATCGTACGATCCTACGTATAAAGACAAGGTGCGATCATGGATGGCCGCCACGCGATTGACGATCGCGTTCAGGAAATCCCGGTCGTGGGATACGACCAAAAGCGCCCCATCGAAGCGCGCCAGATACTGCTCGAGCCAAGCAATGGCCTCGAGGTCCAGGTGGTTGGTGGGCTCATCCAGCAGCAAAAGATCGGCACGGGCCATGAGCGCACGAGCGAGGTTCAGGCGCATACGCCAACCCCCGCTCAAGACCCGGACGGGCCGCCCCAGGTCCTCTTGCGAAAAGCCCAATCCCGCCAAGAGCTGGCTTGCGCGCGCCCCGGCGCTGAAACCCTCGATCGCCTCATAGCGGGCCTGGGCGGCGAAATAGCGCTCATCGTGGACCCCGCTCGCAAGGTCTCTCTCCAAGGTCCGCAACTCCGGATCCCCGTCGAGGGTAAACGCCAGCACCGAGGCATCCGTGTCCGGGATCTCTTGGGCCACCGCCACGACACTCACCGCCCCCGCGAACTCAAGCCGCCCCTCCTCCGGCTCCAGGCGCTCATGGATGATTCGAAGGAGCGTGGACTTCCCTGAGCCGTTACGGCCGACAAGACCGATCCGCTGGCCCCGGTAGACCTCAAGCGAGACATCGCGGAAGAGCTCCTCGCCACCCACGCGGAACGATAGATCTCGGACATTAAGCATCCATGTAGTCTACCAAAAAGCGCGGCGGCGCTCCGCCTGTAACCGCGCAGCGGTTCAGGGGGTGGTGAGGTGGCGCGAAATCCCACTCAAAGTCGCGCCTCGCCTGATATATGGACTCCCCCTGCATGGCCGCACGTATTGGCCTTTGGCATCAGGATCGGACTGCATAAATATCGCTGGCCTCTCGTGCATCCGTAGACCAAACCCTGATGACGCTCGCTCGCAGACGCCTCGCAAGTTCCTCTGTGGACAATCGACCGCTGAGACGGCAAGGCGTAAATCTGCGGCGGTCGGGTCGGCTTCCATCAGTGGCCACGCGCAAGCCAACATGGCGTTTGGCAGCTGACGGCAACGCGATCCATAAACGCTTTCGGTACCAAGGCTGCGTGAGGCCGCAGTCTCCCCGGTGTTCACGGGTCGATATCGGAAACTCGAGGCGGCGGCTGCTCCCGGTCGACGGGGCCCCATCCCCCCCTATTCTGATGCCTTCATTTGCCCGGGCGCGGCGCTGTTTCCCATACTGGCCTCGGAACCGTTACCGGGGCGGGCTCCTGGGCTCGGCGAGAGCCGTTCATGGGCCGCGGCCACCCTCCGGCGAGCCGCCTAACCGCCTCGTCCGATTCGCCCTCGCCGAACGAGGTCTCACGCACACCCTCGACCCGCCCCATCGGAATAACACCACCTTTGATACTAAGGGCGCTTACGGTATGATGCCACACGGAACGGGGCGTAGCGCAGCCTGGTAGCGCACCTGAATGGGGTTCAGGTGGTCGGAGGTTCAAATCCTCTCGCCCCGACCAATAAAAACAATGACTTATCCTCTTTCTTTCGTAAATAATCGGCCAACCCGTCTTGAGTCAGTTGAAGCTTTGAGTTAGGAGCGGGGCGGTTATCAGGCCCACCCAAAAAAGATTGCTGGACACGAGGATGACGGTGCTTTAGTATTCCCTTCATG